>JAGODF010000427.1 GCA_017998375.1 Spirochaetota bacterium | reverse complement strand
CCTCCCAGCAGAAACCCCTCCTCCCCCGCGGCGTCGATGGTCTCCTCCGCCTTCCCGAAGACGAAGACCACGGGCCTCGCCTTCCTGAATGCCTCCGCTCCCGCGAAGCGCTCGTGGAACGCGAGGAACATCTTGATCCCCATGACGCAGCCGGTGAGGCAGCGTTGCCCGTGCCCCCTGCCCGCCGGGCCCCAGAAGAAGCGCATTGGCGTCCGGAGGTTCCTGAATTCCCGATGCACGTCCTGCCACCTGTAGAACTCGTCGTCGTAGGGCTTGATTTTCGCGGCCCGCCGGTCGAGCTCCTTCACGGTGATCACGTCGCCCATGAGTTTTACCGCCGACAACCTCGACGGGCGGTAGCCTGCCTTCACGGCGACCCCGAGATACGGCACGTCGTCGATATCGAGGCCCAGGAGACGCGCGCCCACGAGGTCTGCCGCCAGCGGATTGCGGCTCATGATGATGAGGCCCAGCCGCCGCGGCGTGGGCACCGCCTCGTTGCCCACGCCCACGTCGATCGCGTCCATCACCGTGAAGTCCGGGTAGCCGGGCCCCAGCAGGTCGACGATTTTGTGATTGAGCATGAAGTCATGCCTGATGGCGCGCTCGTCGTCGGAGCAGATGCCGATGTTGAGCTTCACCGCGCCCGTCATGCCGCTCACGCAGTGGCACTTGAGCTTCGGAAGGTAGACCAGCGAAGTGGCGCGCGCCATGGCGCGGGGGACGCGGAGCATGTCGTGCACGGTGCCGCCCACAAAGACGCGCTCGCGCTTCTCTTCGTCGATGCAATGGATACCGAGCGGCACCGGCGAGGATTTGCGCAGCCGCTTCACGAGATCGTAGTACCCGGCGTATTTCATAATGAGGCGGGTGGGGTAGCCGATTGCGGTCTTCTCGCCCATGTCGACCCGCTCCGCACCTGGCGCACCGGCAAGGGCGCGGAGCGCACCGCCCACCACCGCGGGATCGGTGTAGGCGGTTTTCCCGTAGCGGCCTCCGCGCGTGGCGTAGACGGCGTTGGGCTTGACGAATATACTGCCGGAGGGTGCGTAGCCGAGCTCCTCCATCCCGCGGGCGACGATCGCGGCGATTGCGTCCTCATCGTACCCGTCGCAGGCGCGCACGAGTACGCGCGTGTCGTCAGTTACGGGAACAGGGTGCTTTTTTATCATGCCCGCCTTCACAAGGGTGTATCGGGGAGGATGATGTGAGTATGGAGGCAGGAGGCGGGTGGTCAACCATTTTTTGATTGGATGACCAATTATTTTTTCCAGTACTTCTCCAGGAAGAGTTCTCTCCCGGAACCGACACGGTACATTCGGTAGCGCGCGGGATTCGTCGCGTGGTAATCCTGGTGATACTCCTCGGCGGGGTAGAAATTCACCGCGGGGCGGATCGCCGTAACGATGGGGCCGGTGAAGCGGCCAGACTCCGCGAGCGCCGCCTTCGACTTTTCGGCGAGCGCCTTCTGCTCGTGTGTGTGGTAGAAGATGGCGGTTGTGTACTGCTCGCCGCGGTCAGCGAACTGGCCGCCGGGATCGCTGGGGTTGATCTGCCGCCAGAAGACATCGAGGAGTTCGCCGTAGCCGACTTTCGCCGGGTCGAAGGTCACCTCCACCGCCTCGAGGTGTCCCGTGACTCCGGAACAGACCTCCTCGTAGGATGGGTTCTCCACGTGCCCGCCGGTATATCCCGCAACCACGTCAATCACGCCGTCAACCCTCTCGAAGGGCGACTCCATGCACCAGAAGCAGCCACCCGCGAATGTAGCCTTTTCGGTTTTCATATCAGTTCACCTGCCACGCGGAGGATGATATCATCCAACTCCGTACTTTGCGCGGTACTCCTCCATTTTTGCTACCATTGATATATCGACGCCGTGCTCCGCCGCCGGTGTGCTTTTCAGGTACTCGATGATATCCAGTATGGTGACGATCGGGTAGAACCGGATGCCGGTGGATTCGGCGATCTCCTGGATGGCGGACTTCTCACCGGTTCCCTTCTCCATCCGGTCTACCGACACGATGACCGCGGCGATTTCAGGATTCCCCTGTGCTTTTAGTATCTCCATTGTCTCCCTGACTGCGGTGCCCGCGGTGATCACGTCGTCCACCACGACCACCCTGTTGCCGGTAGTGAGTTCCCTTCCCACGATCAGCCCCTTGTCGCCGTGGTCCTTTGCCTCTTTCCTGTTGAACGAGTAGTCGACGTTGATACCGTGGTTCAGGAAGAGCGCGTTCACCGTCGCCACTGCGAGCGGGATACCCTTGTACGCTGGTCCGAAGACCGCAGTGAATCCTTCATTTATGTTGTCGACGATTGCGCTGGCGTAGAAGCTTCCCAGCCGGGCGACGGCCTCGCCGTTGTGCAGCATCCCGGTGTTGAGGAAGTAGGGTGACAACCTCCCAGATTTCAATGTGAACTCTCCAAAACGTAGTGCTTTCATTTTCAGCAGAAAGTGTATGAAATCGCGTTTGTAATCTTTCATTTAATGCTCCGTTTATTAATGTCCCTTACGGGGATAAAAATCCCTCGACTTAAGTCGAAGACTTTAGTATGCTTGCGGGATGGAAAACTACAGGAGATCGAGCCATTCGGTATATGATATCAAGTACCATATAGTATGGATA
>JAGODF010000102.1 GCA_017998375.1 Spirochaetota bacterium | reverse complement strand
TCCAGGATCTCGCGGGTGTTCTTGGGTTCCTTGTATTCCGGGTGGGGAGAGGGGAGTCCGTACTTAACGATCTGGCGTTGCGCGTCGTATCCCTCGTTCCAGGGCGGGAAGGTCTCGCGTATTTCGCAGCGTTGACCGCGCGGCGTCATCTCCTCCGTGAGCGACACGAAGGCGAAGTATCCGGCCGTCACGGGAAGCCCCGTGCGCGGCGCCCAGACCTTCACGCTGCCGGGGGTGTCGAGGAGCGTAAGGGCGATACCGCCGTCCACGGGCTGTTCCACGCGCGCCAGCTGGCGCTCCCGGGTGCGGGAGCTCACGGTGCTCACCCTGGCCCAGAAGACCCCGCGCCGGTAATCGTCGAGCTCGAAGGAAACCGAGTCGCCGCTGCGGGCGTTGCCGGTGTGCTCCTTGCGCACGAGGATCTCGAAACCGTCCTCGAGGACGATGGCTGCGCTCCCTGTGCTGTTGACGCGGATCACGCCGCGGGAGATGAATTCGGGATTCAGGCGGTAGTTCTTCTTTTTTTTGGCCAGATAGCCTATGCCGTGGAGCGCGGAGAGGAGCTCGTCGATCTCACGGCCCCCTCCGCGGTTTCCGCCCTTGCGCTTTCCCTTTACGGGCAGCGCCTGCGCCAGGGACGATGTTGTGAACTCCCCCCGGGACGAGCGGATGTGTGATAGAATTCTGGATGTCGCCGAAACCGGGTGGTGTTGCTGATTGTGTCGTTCCCTCATGCGCTGTGCCCGTCGGCGGAGCCCCCGCCCGAGGAAGGCGCGCCGCTGCCGGCGCTTCCTCCCTGTCCCGCGGTCCGTATCTCGTCGATTTCGCGGCGCTTCTGTTCTATTTGGGCACGGTTCCCGGTGATGAATTCACACTTGTCCTTCACCAGGGAATCGTCGGCGGCGAGTGACTGCGCGCCCTCGCTGAACTTGGCGTAGGCGTATTCGCCCATTTCCCTCTGGGCCTTCTGGATCTGCGACTCCAGCTTGCGTATGTCGAGGGTGATCTTTCCTATCTTCGCGTACACTTCCGTTTTACTGACGATTTTTTCGGTATAACGAAGCAAAGAGTCGCCGGCTTCTTTGAAAAAACTCATGGTTGTCTCCTTTTCTTTTTTTAATATGAGAGTCACGTACTGCGCTGATTGTCTGGTGCGAGCGGGTCGTGGAACCTGGTTGCATGGCGGCCCTTCCGGGCGCCGCCGGACGCGTGGCGCGTTCTCGTGATGGATAGTAGTAAATGACCGCGAATTAGTCAAATAAATTTTATTATCCGATCCCCGCCTTCGGATCAGAAGTAGTGCCAGATGCTTTCATAATCCTCCCGCGATTCGCCAACCGCTTCCAGGCGTTCCAGGTAGCCGAGGATGGGAACGTCACGGGCAACGTGTGTTTTCCGGGGAACGATCTTCTTCTCCCAGGGATGGAACTCGTAGATCCGGGAGCCGTCAGGAAGGATCGAGATGATGTCGCGGTGCTGCCAGGAGTTCAGGTAGTTTTTGCCCAGCCCGGGTATGTTGAACACGGCCTCGTCGGTCCTGGCGAGGCCCGGAAAAAGCCGGGCCTCCTCCTTCTGCTCCTGGAGGAGACGCGCGACGGGCACGCGGTAGTCCGCGGTTTCATCCTTTCCTTTCGGGTAGAACGTGTAATACGGGTCAATGCCGCAGAGTCGTATGATTTTCCTCAGGGCCGCGGCTTCGAACTTCCTGGAGACGTAGAACGTGTATACCATCTGGTTGTAGACGGGGATGCCGCTTTTCCGAAGCGACATGGCGGCCCGGAGCAGATCCGGCGTCACCTCGTAGGGGTGCTGGACATGGGTCATCACGCAGATCTCCCTTTTGCCCGGCGCGATGTACGACGACAGCAGGCGGCGTAGTTCCGGCGTGAAGCGCATCGGCAGCGTCACCGGCGTGCGGGTCCCGATGCGGATACGCTCTATTCGCGGAATGGCGGCAAGGGAATCGAGTATGCGCGCGAGTGCGGTATCGGGCAGCACCAGCGGATCGCCGCCGGTCAGGAGGACCTCGGTTATCGAATCGTGGTCTTTGATCCAGCGGACCGCCTTCCCGATCTCCTCCCGCGAATGCATCGCCCCGGGGGCCATGACGTTTTCTATCTCCCAGTTCCGCTGGCAGTAGACGCATATCTGCGGGCAGGAGTTGTAGGGCTTGAGAATGACGATATGGGCGTAGCGGCGGGTGATGCAATCGATGGGCGAAGTGTCCTCCTCGAGCATGAAATCTGCCGTGGTTTCGTGGAAAAGGTCCAGGTACGTGTCGGGAGGTATCACCTGGGCGCGGACGGAGCGGTCGCGCCCCGCGTCGCGGTCGCTGTCGAAGAGCGACGCGTAGTAGGGCGTCACGCCGAAGGGAATGGATGATGACGTGGCCTTCCTGATCCTGCCGACTTCCTCCGGCGACAGCGGGGCGATCGCCGCGAGGCGTTCCGCATCGCGGGCGATATGACGGAGCTGCCATTTCCAGTCCTTCCAGTCCCGGCCGCTCCCGGAAAGGGCCGCAAGTACCTCCGCCCTCCGCCTTTTCCTCCGTGATACCGCCGCTTCGCCGAGTCCGCTTTCGTACCTTCCAATTCTCCGGGTGATCGACTCCGCGATGAAATCCAGTTCGCCCGAGCGGAGCAGGGCCGCTTCCCTGCCGGATGTTTCACCGTCGCTGGCCGTATCCGCGGCCGCCGCGCTTTCCGCGCCGGTGCCCAGCAGCCCCGTGGCGAGATGGGTGATGTCGGCCCAGAACGCGGGCGACAGCGTGTCCGCGCCATCGCCCCGGGCGGCGGATATCAGGGCATCGAGAACGCTGAACCCGGCGAGCTGTTCGCTCCGGGGATGCAGGATGCTGCGCCACGCCCTGGCGCAATCCCTGGCGATTATTTTACCGAGGACCGTGATGTCGCTGTCCGGCAGCGCGTACGTGTCGAAATGAAGGCGGTTCACGCAGTCGACCAGGTCGCGCCGGATATCCTCCCTTTCGCCGTATCGGGAGAGCACTTCGCCCAGGATCCCTGAATTTTTGAAAAACGATTGCCTGTTCCATGTGTCCATGGCATCCTCTGGTCATCGCGATATCTGGTTATTGCACTCTTGACGCTGAAGGGAGAGCCGCGCTTTTTTCCGGAAGCCGCATCCCCGCTCGCGGGCGGATGAATAATATCTTGACATTAATATACAAAATTTGCATCCAATTATCAAGGATATTTTATCATTTTCGCACGTATGAACACTGTCATCTACATGCTGTCGCGCGCCCTTGACGCGGCGAAACTCGTCCTCTCGTGGGTGCTGGCCCACTGGAAGCTGCTGTTCATATACATTCCCCTGTGCGTCCTCCTCCTCCTGTCCCTGTACGTCGGTTTCATATATATGAGCTGGATGGGCGACCGTGCCGATGCCCTGCAGAAGCTGTCGCGGTACAAGCGCCTCATCGACCGCACCGAGGAGATACGGGAGGGCGTTTCCTTCACTTCGAAAGACGTAGAGCTCTCGGGGCACGTGGTGGACATGCCCACGCGGATTTACGACCGCAACAACGAGATCATCGGAGAATTTTTCGAGCAGAAGCGGGAGATAGTGCCCTGGTCGCACATCCCGAAGTTCCTGGTCCAGGCGGTGATCGCCAGCGAGGACCGGGACTACTATTCGCACCGGGGCGTCAATCCCCGCGGGATACTCCGCGCATTCCTGGTGAACCTCCTGAATTTCCGGGTGGTCCAGGGCGGGAGCACCATCACCCAGCAGCTGGCCAAGGTGCTCTTCACCGACATGGAGCGCACCCTGAAGCGCAAGATCTACGAGGCCTTCTGTGCCCTGGAGATAGAGCGGCGCTACGACAAGCAGGACATCCTTCTCATGTACCTCAACCTGATCTATTTCGGCAACGGCTCCTATGGCGTGGAGTCCACGGCGAAGATGTTTTTCGGACAGGGGATACGCGAGCTCGGCGAGGTGGAGTGCGCAATGGTGGTGGCCACCATCTCCAACCCGCTCTACTACTCGCCGCTCACCAACCTGGAGAACTCGGTGAAGAAAACGAAGCGCATCCTCCAGTCGATGATCGACGCCGGCTTTCTCCGGAAGGCGAGGGCGGACTACCTGATGCGCCGGTTCATCTCGAAGTGGAACATATCGTTCAACGACCGGGGCAGGCCGGTATCGTCCCTCATCGGAAGCTTCATCTACAGCGCCTACCGCATCAACCGCGCGCCGTTTTTCAACGAGCAGATACGGCGCGTCCTGGTGGAAAAGTTCGGCGAGGACGCCGTGAAGCGCGGCGGCCTCCAGGTCTACACCACCATCGACGGCAGGAAGCAGGATGTGGCGCTCCGGGTGCTCCGTGACGGCGTGAAGCGCGAGCGCGATGTCTACAAGAGGCGCTACGGAAAGAAGAAGGGCGTCGACGAGGAGGATATCCAGGGCGCCCTGGTGGCGCTCAATCCGTTCACGGGGGAGATCCTCTCCTACGTGGGGGGCTACAGCTTCACCACCACCAACCAGAACGACAACGCGACCCAGGGGCTCCGCCAGCCTGGGTCTTCCTTCAAGCCGAACATCTACGTCGCGGCATTGGAGGAGCGCGATATCACCCCGTCGACGCGCTTCCCTGACAAGCGGGAGACTTTCGAGGGCGGATACTCGCCACGCAACTACGACGACCGCTATTACGGCGACGTGACCGCGCGCTTCGCACTGGCACGGTCCCTGAACGTGGTGGCCGTGCGCATCCTCGACAAGACCGGCTACTCGCGTGTGATGGACATCATCCAGAAGAGCCTGGACCTCTCCGACGACGAGATGTCACGCCGCTTCGGAAGGACCCTTTCGCTGGCCCTGGGGGCTTACGAGATATCGCCCATGGAAAGCAGCGTCCTCCATTCGGTGATCGCCAACGGCGGTGATTTCGTGAAGCCCTACGGGATCCGCACGGTGAAGGACTACCAGGGGAACGTCGTGTGGAACAACGAGGAAGAGGTGAAAGAGGAGATCGAGCGCAAGCGCGGCCGCTACGGAAAGATCATCGAGCCGGTCGCCTGCGCCATCATGGTCTCCATGTTGCGGGGCGTGTTCCAGCCCGAGGGCACCGCGTATTACACAGTGAGAAAAAGAAACCTGCCCTTTCCTGTGGCGGGGAAAACGGGCACCACGTCCAATTTCAACGACGCATGGATAGTGGGCTACACGGCGGACATGGTCACGTCGGTCTGGATTGGCAACAAGCGCGGCGCCATATCCCTGGGGCAGGGCCAGGCGGCGGCGGTGATCGCGGCACCGATATGGGTGAACTTCATATCCCAGATCTATACAGACCAGTCGCCGGGGGATTTCCGCGTGCCCGAGGAAGGTGTGGCACGCCAGACGATATGCCTCGAGTCGGGGCTTGTGCCGCGCGACGAGACGTTATGCCCCCACGCGGTGAAGGACGAGATATTCTACTCGGGGACGGAACCGGGTGAGTACTGCGACCTGCACCAGGGGAAGCAGGCAGTGGAGAAGCAGGGCGGGGAACAGCCCGTTGAGAAGAAGCTTGAAGAGAAAAAAAGCGAGGTTACTGCACCCGATGAGCCGAGAAAGGGATAACATGATGAAGGGACTGGACCGCATCCTCCTCGCGTTCTGCGTCGCCGTGCTGGCGCTGATGAACGCGTCATTCCGCTGGCCCGTGGACAATCACATCATCACCTCGACTTTCGGCGAGTCCCGCTGGGACCATTTCCACGACGGCATGGACGTCATATCGCCCGACAAAAAGGTGTATCCAATCGCTGCGGGGAAACTTTTGTACTACTGGAACCGCGCGCGCTTCCCCCTGGACAACTATCCCGGCATGGGAAATTTCCGCATCGTGGACCACGGGAACAACCTCCTCGCGATATATGGGCACCTTGCCGACGACGCGACCGCGCGCACGGACCTGGCGCCCGCGGAACTCCTGGGTCTCATGGGCAACACGGGCCACTCGATGGCCAGCCACCTTCACTTCACCCTGGTGAGGCCCGGCGACAGGAAATCGGTCAATCCCCTGGGTGTCCTTCCCGCCGTGGACGACGCGCGTCCCCCTGTCCACCTGGGGACGTATATCCGCATCGGGGAGAAGTACATTCCCATCCGGGCGAAGGTGAACTACCGGCTTACGCAGCACTACCCGCTGCTCCTGGAGATCACCGACTCCATCCAGGGCCGCGAGCGCCTGGGCGTCTACCGGCTCACGGTCACGCTGAACGAGAAGAAGGTGCTCGAAACGGAGTTCGCGGAGATCAGCTCGGCCACGGGCGTTCTGACACTCCAGGGAATGGTCTCTGAGGAACTGTTCGACGAAAAGGGCTACTACCGGGTGGCCGGCGTGAAGTACGCGGAGGGGGAGAACCGCGTGAAGGTGGTCGCCCTGGACTACGCCGGGAACCGGCTGGAGAGCGATTTTTCGTTCATGGTGAACCTTGACATCAAGTAGGAACATGCCGATCGTGAATCCGGGGACGCGCGATGGGCGGTAATATCGCGGACTATTTCCTGCTGCTCCTGTGCCTTCTGCTCTCGGGGTTCTTTTCCGGCTCGGAGACGGCGCTCTTCTCCCTGCGGAAGGCGGACCTGCACAGGTTCCATCTCTCGAAGAGCCGGCGCGAGCAGTACATCGCCGGCGTCATGCGCGAGCCCCAGCACATCCTGGCCACGCTTCTCATCGGCAACCTCTTCGTCAACATGGCGGCAACCTCCATCGCCACCACGCTCATGCTCTCGTCCTTCAGCGAGTACGGGCACCTGCTTTCCATAGCCGTCATGACGCCGGTCATCATCCTACTCTGCGAGATAGCGCCGAAGCTGATATCGATCAACAACAACGTGAAGATATCGCGCCGCATCGTTACGGTCCTGAAATTTTTCCACCTGGTGTTTTATCCCGTGCGGCGGCTCCTGGTCGCCTTCATAGACTGGGTTTCGGGTATCATGAACATCGGACTCGATTCCCGGGCCTCCATCACCCAGGAGGAGCTGGACATGGCGGTGCGCCTCGGCGAGATAGAGGGCGTGCTGAACAAGGACGAGGGCGATTTCATCAAGAACGTCCTTCGCTTTTCACGCAGGGACGCGATCAGCGTGATGGTGCCCAGGACCAGGGCGGTCTTCATCCGGCGGGGCGCGACGATACGGGAGGCCATGGCGGTCTTCAGGGAATCCGGCGCCGTGCGGCTCCCGGTATACGACGGCGATATCGACAACGTCGTGGGGGTTCTGGACTCCCGGGAGCTGGTGCCCTACGCCCTTGGTCACAAAAACGTGAGGAACATCAACCGCTTCCTCCACTCCATCACGCATTACCCGGGTTCCATGAAGCTCGACGAGCTTTTGAGCGATTTTTTACGGAAGAAGATCCAGGTCGCCGTGGTGATGGACGAGTACGGCGGCACCGCCGGCGTGGTCACGCTGGCGGCCATCATCTCCGAAATAATCGGAAAGGACTATACCGGCGTGGAATCCCGGCCCGAGGTGCGCATGACCACGGACAACACCGCGGTGGTCTCCGGCGGGATGCGCCTGGACGATTTCAACGCGCGCTTCGACGGGAAGCTCCAGAGCATCGAGTCGGAGACCGTGGGGGGATACATCATCGAGAAGCTCGAGAGGCTCCCGGCGAAGGGAGACGAGGTGAAGGCGGGCGCCCTGGTCCTCCGGGTATCGTCGGTGAGGAAAAACAGGATAGGTTCCGTGGAAGTGATACGGGAAGGGTAAACACCGAAAATGTACGTCACCTACGAAATATTCATATTCGCCTTCATCCTCCTTTCGTTTTTCTTTTCCTCATGCGAGACGGCGGTCCTGTCGGCGAACCTCATCCGCCTCCGGTCGCTGGCAGACCAGGGGAACGTGCGGGCACGGCGTGCCGTGGATATCATCCGAGACGTGGAGAACACGGTCGGAATGATCCTCATCGGCAATAACACGGTGAACATCGCCTCGTCGGCCTTCATCATTTTCATCGCCGCCAAGCACATGGTGCTCACGGACACGCGGGTCTTCATCATCACCGCCGTGGAGACCGTGTTCTTCCTGGTGTTCTGCGAAATCTTCCCGAAGGTGATCGCCCGGAACCGCGCCGATGCCATGCTCATGGCGTATTCCCTGCCCATCCGCGCGCTCATGAAGCTGCTGCTGCCCCTCACGGCGGTCTCCTCGACTCTGTCGGGGCTTCTCAAGAAACTCCTGGATATCACGGGGACGGGGAGCCCCTTCATCAAGTCGCGCGACGAAATTGAGACGCTTTTCAGCCTCGGCAAGAGCGAGGGCATCATCCGGAAGAAACACCAGCAGTACGTCGACGAGATCCTGAACCTGCACAAGATCACCGTGAAGGAAATCATGACCCCCACCATCGACATGGTGGCGATAGAGCGGGGGGCGAGCGTGAAACAGCTCGTGGCGCTGGTGGGCGAAACGCGTTTCAGCCGCATACCGGTCTACGAGGACCGGGTGGACAACGTGGTGGGCTACGTCTACTACCGGGACCTCCTGGACCGGAAAAACGTGCGCAGGATGGACGACATCATGCGGAGGGCGTACTTCGTGCCTTCCACCAAGAAAATCGACGGGCTCTTCGCGGAGATGCAGGAGAACGACGCGAGGATCCTCTTCGCGGTGAACGAGTACGGCGGCGTCGAGGGCCTGGTCACCACCGAGGACATCGTGGAGGAGCTGGTGGGGGAGATACAGACGCGCGACCATCCACGTGCGGAGCTCATCAAGAAACTGCAGAACAGGAAGTACCTCGTCAGCGGGGAGATAGACATAGAATACTTCCAGTACAAGTTCGGGTTCCACGCGAACAAGCAGGGATTCGAGACGCTGGCGGGCTTCGTGACCTGGCACCTGGGCAGGATTCCCGCCGCCGGCGAAACCTTCGGGATTGACGACTTCCGGTTCCAGGTGAACGAGGCGACGGAAAAGTCCGTCGAATCGGTGACGGTCACGGTGCCCGCCGGGAGGAAGGTGAACTAGCAGCCCGGGACCGGATTACGGCGCGAGCATGGGGCCCAGGTCCTCCCTGCCGCCCAGCACGTGAATGTGGAGGTGCCAGATGACCTGCCCCGCCGCGGCCCCGTTGTTGATGATCACGCGGTAGCCTTTTTCGTCGATGCCCCGGGCCTTCGCGACCTCCTTCACGGCGAGGAAGATATCGCCCATCATCCCGCTGTTGTCCACCGTCAACTCGTCGATGTTCTTCGTGTGCGATTTGTGCACCACCAGCACGTGCACCGGCGCCTGGGGATTGATGTCCTCGAAGGCGAAGACGCCCTCGTCCTCGTAGACCTTCTTCGACGGGATTTTTCCCCCGATGATGTCGCAGAAAAGGCACCCCATGGCGTTCCTCCCCGATTGTGGATACCGGCGCGGGCCGGGCTTCATGCCTATACCGTTTTCTTCACGCTGTCAAAACTTTTTTTACGTCGCGCGGTGCCCGCGGTTTCGCCTGTCGGCGATAAAAAATCATTGCCACGGGGCCGTCCGGGAGCTATTGTTGATCATGCCGCGCGAACGCCCGGCCCCGGACAAGAAAAAATATACTGGATACGGTTACCGCCGATGAAAAGGTTTTTCAAGGGACTGATGTTTTTTTCCTTACTGATGCTCGTCCTGCCCAACGCGTCCTGCCCGGTGAGGAAAATGCACAGGGAGGCCACCGACATCGTGAAGAACATGACTCTGGAACAGAAGCTGGGGCAGCTCCTCATGGTGAGCGTGCCCAGCGGCACCATGACCTGGGAGGTGCGCAGGATCATCTCCGAATTCAGGCCGGGCGGTATCATCCTCTTCGGCTACAACCTCGCGGAGAGGAAGGTTACTGCGAAGTTCATCGACGACATGCAGAAGGAATCGATACGGGTGGGGAGCTTTCCCCTGTTCGTCTCGATGGACCAGGAGGGGGGCAGGGTGATGCGCATCATGGACGGCGCCACCCAGTTTCCCGGCGCCATGGCCATGGGAGTCGCCGACGACGAGGAGCTGGTGAAGACCTCGGCGAAGATCCTCGGCATGCAGCTCAGGCAGATAGGCGTCAACATGAACCTCGCCCCGGTGCTCGACGTGAACAACAACCCGAAGAATCCCGTCATCAACACGCGCTCCTTCGGCTCGTCGGCGGTCGTCGTGTCCCGCATGGGTGTCGCGTATTTCACGGGCCTCCAGGGATCGCTCTGCATCGCCGTGGGCAAGCACTTTCCCGGGCACGGCGACACCAGCGACGACTCGCACCTCACGCTGCCGGTCATTCCGTACGCGCTGGCGCGCCTGATGGACATCGAGCTGGTGCCGTTCCGTGAGGCGATAGGCGGCGGCATAGACGGCATCATGACGGCGCACATCGCCTACCCGGAAATACTGAAGGACAACACGCCGGCCACGCTGTCGCGCTTCTTCCTGACCGAGCTTCTCCGGGACAAGATGGGCTTCGAGGGTATAATCATCACCGACGACATGGAGATGCACGCCATATCGAAGAACTACAACATGGGCGAGGCCGCGGTGAAGGCCTTCCTGGCGGGGGCCGATATCATCCTTGCGTCGAGCTACGGCAAGGGGATCCGCCAGATACGCGATCACATGAAACGGGCGGTCGAGAGGGGCGAGATCCCCGTGGAGCGGCTCGACGCCTCGGTGAAGCGGATCATGGAGCTGAAGCTCCGCTACAAGATCATGGACGTGGTCAACGGGAAGGTCATCTACCGGAACAACGTGTTCGCCCAGGAGGAGCTCGATCTTCTGGCCCATGCCGAGAGCGTGAACAGGAAACTATCGCGCCTGGCGATCTACGGGCACGGTTTCACCAAGGAACTATCCGACATGTTCGCCAATCCGCGGCAGGAGATGTATGTCATCACGGAGAATTCCTTCCTGCGCCTGGGAATAAAGGCCCTGGGCGGGAAGAGGGCGCATTTCATTGGTGTTGGCGATATCAGCACCATCCCGGTCCCGCCGGCGGAAACGGAAAAGAAGCAGAACGGGAACAACGGCGCAGGGGCGAAGGACGCTGCCAGGCCGTTGGTGCTGTTCCATTTCCACGACGCCAGCGAGCCGGTGATCCGGCAGGTCGCGAAGGTGTGCCAGGACAGGAACCTGCCGCTCTGCCTTCTGTCGACGGGCAATCCCTTTCCGCTTTCGGAGATCAAGGACCTGCCGCCCACCATCTTCACGTTTTCCGGCACCAAGGTCTCCCTGGAACAGCTCGCAGAGTGCGTGAGCGGGTCCTTCGCGCCCAGGACCGAGATCAACTTCGACATGGGGTTCGCCCCGAAGGAGCAGTGAGCGCGGGGATTTACATCCACGTACCGTTCTGTTCACGGAAGTGCGATTACTGCGGATTTTACTCCGTCCCGTGCGGGCAGCTTTCGCCCGGCGGGCGGAATGAACTGCTATCCCGCTATGTATCGGTGCTGAAGTCGGAAATCGAAGCATCCACCAACTGCCACGGCATGCCTGTCGACACCGTCTACTTCGGCGGCGGTACGCCGTCACTCGCCGGACCGGACCGTATCGGTTCCATCCTTTCGACAATCCGTTCAAACTTCGCGCTGCTTCCCGGCGCGGAAATCAGCGTCGAATGCAATCCGGGTGATTTCTCCGTGCCTGCGGCTTGCGCGTTCCGCGATCTCGGCGTGAACAGGCTTACCCTGGGCATCCAGACCTTCAGTGAAAGGCTGCGCGGGGTGATAGGGAGGTCCGCGCCGGCGGGAAACGCGGAACTGCTCGCGGAGTTCATGTCGGTCGATGGCATCGCGCACGGCATAGATATCATTGCGGGAATCCCCGGCAGCACCGATGAGGAACTGGACGCGGAACTGGCG
>JAGODF010000103.1 GCA_017998375.1 Spirochaetota bacterium | reverse complement strand
TACACTAGCGCGAAGGCCGTAGGCCTGGCTGAATACACGGGATACTATTTCGCCGTGGTCGTTAGGGACGAGTGGAACAACATGGCGATATATCCCCCGATCCAGTTGAAAACCCTGGATGTCCGCGATCCGGTTGTGGGGAGTGGCATTGTGATATCCAACAAAACGAAAAATTCCATGCGGGTGACGTGGGGTCAGGCTGCCGATGCAGTGCCCGGCGTCAACCCGGCCGATCTGCAGTACCGCCTCGTCATGGCGAGCGATCCTTCAAAGATCAGTGATCCGAAGGACGCTGCCAATACCGGCGACGTGGTTATGGAATGGAAATTTGGCGGCGGTACCGGTGGGCTAACCTGGGATATGGAAGACAAGACGTTTTACGATGTCACCGGCCTTGCCGAAGGCGAGACGTACTATTTCGCCGTGGTGGTGAAGGACCTTGACGGCAACATGAGCGGTTACGCGCCGGTGGGCGATGCGACTCTCGATGAAACGCCTCCGTCGATCGGTACCGGGGTTGTCGTTGCGGATGAAAGGTCGACTTCGCTGAAAGTGTCCTGGGGTGAGGCCGATGACAATATCACTCCGACCGAGAATCTCCAGTACAAACTGGTGATAGCCGATTCTTCCGGCGCGATCGACACGAAAGCCAAAGTCGAGGCGATATCGGCCACGTATCCGTCGACGATACCCGGCATCGTGCTTGTCGGTGGCAACGAGTGGATGAACCATCCGGAACACGGTGTTACCGTAACAGGCCTGACCCTCGGCAATACTTATTATTTTGCGGTCATGGTGAAGGATGCCGCAGGGAATACATCGCTATACGCACCGTCGGGCGGAACGACCAAAAAGTCATGGGAACCGATCGGCGAAGCAACCTTCCCGTTGACGAGTTATAATGATTCGTTCTCGCTAAAACTGAACACTTCAAATATCCCCTATGTCGCGTATCTTGAAGGGACAATGGGAATTGAAGGACGCGTATCGGTCATGAAGTATAATGGAGGTACATGGTCTCTCGTGGGAAGCGCGGGATTCTCCGGCGAGGCGGCTACAAGTGTGAACTTGGAAATCGCTTCGGATGGAACGCCGTATGTCGTGTATAAGGTTGCGTCGGATACGACACCGTCCGACCGAAGGGGAAGGGTTATGAAGTATACCGGTTCCGGTGCCAGCGGCTGGGAATACATCGGATCGTATATTTCCACTACTGAGGCGTTTTACTGCGGTCTGGCGCTCAGACCGTCCGATAATGTGCCTGCCGTGATTTTCTCGGATTCGACTTCAAACTACCAGTTGAATGTCCAGAGTTACGTGCCGTCTGTCTGGACCCAGTTTGGACTCCTGGCTGAGGCGGCGACAAATCCGATTGTAAATTCCATAGCGTATTCGACTGCCAGTAACCTCTATGTCTCGTACCTGGATCCTACATCGCCTGTTCCTCCCGCTACACCGGTTATGAAAGTTACGGTTCAGTGTTATAATGGTTCGGCATGGAGCGGGGTGGGTGATGCCAAATTCGGTAGTGGTGAGATATTTTATGCTGCCCTTGCTCTCGGGAGTGACAATGTACCTTATGTAGCATTAATGAATGATATTGATCCTACTACCGGATTGAATATAATCGCCACGGTGATGAAGCTCAACGGTGCTGCCTGGGAGCGTGTGGGATCCAACGACAGCCTTTCTGGTGGGCAGGTGAGCAGTCTCACTCTCGCCATAAGCGGAACGGTCCCGTATGTCGCTTTCAGCGATAACGCCAACAGTTGGAAAGCTTCGGTGATGAGCTACACCGGTGGTGGAACAACCGGATGGGAGGCCGTTGGATCACGGGGTTTAACCGCCGATTCGGTGGGATTCCTTTCTCTTGTGATCGATTCCGGAGGGAAACCCTACATGGCCTATCGTGACGTGGCAAATTCTAACAAGCTGACGGTGGTTGTGTATCAGTAATCCCGCTTTTCCTGT
Source organism: Spirochaetota bacterium (assembly GCA_017998375.1). Lineage (GTDB taxonomy): Bacteria > Spirochaetota > UBA4802 > UBA4802 > JAGODF01 > JAGODF01. The sequence continues at coordinate 9,872 of JAGODF010000103.1, read as the reverse complement.
AAATTTTCACTTGTAACACCCCAAGGAGCGCCCCACGGGCGCTCCTTTTCTTTCCCCTGGGGTTGACTTCCCCCACCATGTGGTTTATACTGGTAACAATCGGTAACGGAATCGTTGATTGTGAAATAGATTCCGCGGTTACCGCGCCATGCAAGTGATCCGATGAAAACATTCAGAAATATATCAGCCCTTATCCTTGCCATTCTAACGCTGCTCATCTCAGAGACGGACCCGCAGGAACAGATAACCATCTCCAGTTTCACCACGCCGCTCGACGGCCAGGATGAGGGCGTGCGGCGGAACATCGCTCTGGCCTCGCGGAAGATGGACGGCTGCGTCGTCGCTGCCGGCGCGGCGTTTTCCTTCAACGACACCGTGGGCGAGGGCTCGGCGCGGGAGGGTTATGCCAGCGGCAGGGTGCTCTACCGTGACTACGCCGCCGAGGAGCCCGGCGGCGGCATCTGCCAGGTATCGTCGACCGCCTTCATGGCGTTCCTCCGCGCCGGTTTCGAAATCGTATCGCGCCATCGCCACTCCCAGCCAGTCGCATACGCGCGTCCCGGCCTGGACGCCACCATCAAGTACGGCAAGAAAAACCTTGTCATGAAGAATCCGTGGCCCTTCCCGGTCACCGTGCGCGCCGGCGTAAGCGGCGAGAGCCTCACCGTTTCGCTCCGCGCGCCCGCCGCCCTCCCGTTCCGGTACGATATCGACACCGATGAAGAGGAGATCGCGCTTCCGCTTTCCGACGATGGACGCGAAGTGCGAAACGGCATCTCTGTCCACGTGTACCGGCTCAAGCACAGGGACGGCGCTCTCATTGAGAAGAGGCTTCTCTATCGCGACTATTATCCACCGGTGTACTTCAAGTAAAAAACAAGTGTATGATAATGATACGCGCCGGCAGAAAACGTATGGGCACAATGCGAATCGGCGGAATCGTGCTGCTGATCGGCATAGCTCTTGCGGTTGTTTCGCCCGGGATGCCGGCGCGGGCCGACGACACCGGCGAGCTTGAGTGCTGGGCCGAGTTCTCCCGGTCTCCCGGTGCGGGAAAAGTAGCCGCATGGCTTCACTGTGTCATGGCCGCGCGTCTTGGAAGGAGTTCCCGCTGTGCGCAGCCCGGCGTCCTGCCGCCGTTTTCCGGGGAACTGGGGATTTTCGTCACCATCATGCGCGGGCGTTCGGTGCGGGGTTGTTACGGCGCCTTCCATCATTCAGCGCGGGATTTTACTGCAGCGGCGAGCGACTATCTCCGCAACGCGATGGTAAACGATCCCCGCCATGAACCGGTGGGGCGTGGCGAAGAGTCAGTGCTCCGCGTCGTCGTCACGGTGGCGGGACGGCCGTTTCCCGTCGAGGATCTCGAGTCCGTGGACCTGGCCCGCTTCGGCGTGGTGATATCGATGGATGACGGGACGAGCGCGGTTTTCGTGCCCGCGGAACTTGTCACCGCGGCGTCCATCTACCGCGCCGTGAAGCGCGAATCGATAGTGCAGTGCCACGCGTTCCGCGCGGTGACGATACGGTGAAGAGTTCATGCGCAGAACGGCAACGGCAAAGGCAACCACAGAGGCACAGAGGCACAGAGGGGTTTGGGTGAATGGTGAGTGGTGAGGGGTGAGTGGTGAAGGCAACGGCAGTGTCTCACGCGGAGACGCGGGGGACGCGGAGAAAGGCAAAGGCTAAAGTTAACGGCGATATATGGAAAAATAAGACCCGAGACACGAGGTCGAGGGAAGGCCGGTGCGGGCACGGACGCCCTCCACCGGCCTTTGCAGAGCGAGAATCGTGCAGGCAGGAAGCAAAGCCACCACGGCGTATGAGTGGCGGCCTTTTTGGTTACTTTTTGTGCCGAATACAAAAAGTAACGTACCCATGCATGGCGCGGGCATGTGAAAACAGAGCGTGAAGCGTCCAGTCGCAAAAGAGATAACTTATCAGGAGCCGCGGAAACCGTTGACAGCGCGTGGATTTTGTGGTACGCATAGTACAGTGAAAATCAGGGAGATCCTATCATGAAAAAGATCCATGGTGTCGCGTCACTGCTTCTCATCTTCGCGGCAGTTTTATCCTGCGCGAACATCAGCCGGGACGTCCTCACGGACGGGCGCGCCGTTTTCTCCGGGAACGGGGGAGAGCTTCCGCGGAGCGAGGCGCTCGAGGGATCGGTGCTGGACTCGAAAACCGGGAAGGGAGTTCCCGGCGCCATCGTGGAGCTCAAGAACGCGAACCTGGGCGTGGGTTATTTCAGGACCGTCACCGACTCTCGGGGGCGCTACAGGATCGCGGACTTCCTGAAAAACATATCGTACAGCGCGACCGTGGTCGCCGACGGCTACGTGGTCCACTCGGAGCGCGCCGATATCATCCCCCCGTCGTATAACGTGAACCTGGACCGGGAGGCGATACTCGCCGGGGAGGTTAAGGACTCCTCCGGCAGGCCCATCGAGGGAGTGGAGGTCCGCCTGGACGAGGGATTCGGCGGCGAGTACGCGCCCTCCGGTGAACGGCGGACAGCCACCACGGGAAGCGACGGGCGCTACCGTTTCAACAGGCTCCGGGACAGGGCGCTGGCGGTGGTGTTCGCGAAGCCCGGGTATATCGGCGAAACGGCGCGGGTGAAGTACCTCAAGAAGGGCGAGTCCTTCGACCTGCCGATGGTGATGTTCCGCCCGGCTAAAATATCAGGCACCGTCGCCGTGCGCGACGTGAAGGTCCCGGCGGTGAACGTGAACGTGTCGCTGGGAGGGAGGACCTCCTACGCGGTGCAGACCTTCCCCGACGGCACCTACGTCTTCGACGACGTGAAGCCGGGGAGCTACCGGCTCCAGCTGGGGCACCCGGGCTTCCTCCCGGAAAAAGCGGAGCTCACCGTCGCCGAGGGGGAAACCAGGAAGGGCGTGGACTTTTCCATTGCGTCGCGCAGTCCCTCGCTTTCCGTGCACGCGTACCGCTACACCTTCGTGCCGGGATCGGACATCCAGTTCAACATGCGCACGTTCCGGATGGAGAAGGTGGGCGTCGCCATCTACCGCGTCCCCATGGAAGTCATGGCGGGCGGACGGGCCGATCCGCTGGCAATGTCGCCGGCGGCCGCGGGTTTCCGCGAGGTGAAGCGCTGGAGCGAGCCGGTGAGGAACTTCAGGCCCTACGAGTGGCGCTACCAGGACCTTTCCCTGAACGCGCCGCTGTCGCCCGGCGGTTACTGCGTGGAGCTTTCGGGGCCCGGCGGCATAGTGGACCGGAAGTTTTTCTCGGTCACCACGCTGGGCGTCGTGATGAAGCGCTCGCGCGACTCCGTCTTCGCGTACGTGACGGACCTGGTGAAGAACCGCCCGGTGAAGGGCGTGAGGGTGATGCTCTTCGACTCGACGCCGGCAAAGAAGGAGTTCGAGAAATCGGCGGCCCCCTACGAACCGCCCCTGCAGCTGGAGAAGCTTCCGGCGCGGGCGCTCCACCGCGGCGTGACCGATGAGAACGGCGTCTACCGCCACGGAATATCCGGCGGCGCCCACATGACGGTCCTCGCCCTCGGCGACGACGGGAGCTACGCCTTCTGCAGCACGGGCTCGCCGCTGGCATTCGAGAGCCAGATGAACCGCTTCTTCATCTATACCGACAGGCCCGTCTACCGCGCGGGCAACACCGTCTACTACAAGATCATCGGCAAGAAGCGCGACGCGAAGGGCGTGCCGCTGGCCCGAAAGCGCGTGCACTACAACATCACGAGCGGCGCCGACGGGAGGGTGATAGACGCGGGCGAGGTGACTCTGGATGAGTGGGGCACGGCCCACGGCAAGGCGGTGATAGGCGACGCCGAGGCGCTGGGGCAGTACTCCATCAGGGCGGGCCTCGACGCGAAGGCGCTCTTCGACACGGGGCGCTTTTACGTGGAAGAGTACCGCAAGCCGGAGTTCAAAATCGATATCACCCCGTCCAAGGACTATTTCGTCAACGGCGATACCGCGCGCTTCAAGGTGGAGTCGCGCTACTTCTTCGGCGCGCCCATGGCGAACGCGCTGGTGCGCTACCGCTTCTACGAAACGGCGCTCCGGGACCGCGACACGGTCTACTGGTGGGAACAGGACGAGGGCGTGCGCTCCTACGGGAGGATCCGCCTCCAGGGCGAGAAGTTCGCGGACGCGGGCGGCATCGCCGTGCTGGACCTGGACTGCGGCGACCTGAACCACGACAGGGAGATCACCCTCGAGGCGACGGTGGTGGACAAGTCGAACGCGACCATCACCGCGAAGAAGACCGTGCGCGTGGGGCGCGGGGAGTTCTATATCAAGCTCGTTCCGTCACGGAATTTTTTCGACGACGCCTCCCCGAAGCGCGTCACCGTGAAGACGCTCACCCACGCCGGCGCGCCGGTGCCCAGGACGGTGCGCCTCCAGCTCTATCGCTACATCTGGCGCCCGCTGCAGATGGTCTACGTCCACGAGAGCAGGCCGCTCTTCCAGGAGAACGTCACCACGCGCGCGGACGGAACCGCGGTCGTCGACCTGCCGCGCGTCGCAGCCGGCGGGGAGTTCGACCTGGTGGCGACGGCGCGGGACGCCCGCGGCAACGATATCCAGGCGTCGCGGGTGATATGGATCTACCGTGACGACGGCGCCGATGTCGCCTCGCGCTTCAAGAACCTGGAGCTCACGGTGGACAAGAGCGCGCTCCCGGGGCCCGGCAACCTCACCTGCCTGGTGAAGAGCCGCTTCGCCGGCGCCACGGTCTGCCTCACCGTCGAGGGTCGCGGCCTCTTCGACCACCGCGTGGTGACGCTCAAGGGCAACATGGCGACGGTGACCATTCCCGTGAAGGCGGAGTACGGTCCCAATTTCTACGTCCACGCGGTGATGCAGCGGAACCGCGCGCTCTACACGGCGCACGCCGAGAGCGGGATCCCCGCGAAGGACACCGCTCTCGACATCTCGATACGCACCGACAGCGGGAAGTACCTTCCCGGGGGGAAGGCTTCGGTGCTGTTGACGGTTAAGGATAAAAAGGGCAACCCGGTCCGCGCCGACGTGTCGCTCGCCTGCGTGGACGAGTCGATCTTCCACGTGAGGCCCGACCACACGCCGAACATCCTGGATTACTTCTACTCGCGCGTCTCCAACTGGGTGCTCACGAGCTACTCGTATCCCATCACCCTGCTCGCCGGCGCCGTGAAGAGCGTCATACGGCTGGTGCGCGAGCGCTTCGAGGACACGGCGCTCTGGCTCCCGTCGGTGCGCACGGGCGCCGACGGCACGGCGCGGGTTTCTATCGACCTCCCGCACAACCTGACCACGTGGCGCATAACGGCACGCGGCCACGACATGGAGGGGCGCGTGGGCCAGGCGACGATGAACTTCCTGGTGACCCAGGACCTGGCGGCCAGGATCGGGCGACCGCGCTTTTTTTCGGAGGGTGATAAGGTGAGCCTGATAGGGATCGTCACCAGCAACACGGAGAAGGACCTCCCCTCGGTGAAGGACGAGCTTTCCGTCGATGGTACCCCCGTGGCGCCGGACGAAAAGATCGCGCTGAGCCTCCCTGCGCGTGGGACCGCGCGCAGTTACTACCCGATCACCGTTCCCGAGAACCGGGAGTCGCTGGAGCTTTATTACCGGGTCCAGGCCGGGAAGGATGCGGGCGACGCGCTGAAGCTCCGCGTTCCCGTGGAGAGCCGCGGCGCGCGGTACGACCTCTTTGCCTCGGGGGACACGTCGGAGAACAAAACCGTGGAGCTCGCGCCGCTGGGCGGTACCGACGATTTCGATTTTTCGCCAAAACTCCTGGTGGTGACGGTGGACCCCGGGCCCGTGGCGAAGATGCTCCGGGCGGCGGAGGAGCTGGCGCAGTATCCGTACGCGTGCATTGAACAGTCGATCAGCGCGGCGCTCCCGGCTTTCGTTCTGCGCGATCTTTTGAGGCGGAGGAATCTCGGGCAAATTGCCGATTTCAAAAAGCTCGACGAGAGGATGCAGCGGGCGCTGCAGAAGATCCACGACGAGCAGAACGACGACGGCACCTGGGGATGGTTCTCCGGCGACCGGGGCAACGAGTACGTCACCGGCCATGTGCTCGCGTCTCTGAAACAGGCTCGCCTGCTGGGGCTCGCGGTCAACGGTGAGACTGTGGAACGGGGAATCGAGGCGGCGCGTCGGATCCTCGACAGCAACGAGGCCGACGCGGACCTGAAAGCGTTCATGCTCGCCGCCGCGGCGGAGTGGGGCGAGTGGAACGCGGAGGCCTCCGGTTTCGTCGCCCGGAGCAAGGACCCGAATCCCTACCGGCTCGCGAACCACGTGCGGGCCCTGGCGATCGCCGGGAAACTGCACGGCTTCGGCGCGGACGCGCGCAAAAAAATGGGCGATGAGCTGTCCACAAGCCTCTCGATTCTTCTACGAATGCAGCGGAAGGACGGCCGCGGCGTCTTCTGGGCCGCCACGGAGGAGCAGCGCTACGGCTGGCCCGGCGGCGACACGGAGGTTTCCTCCCATGTGCTGAGGGCGTTCCTCGCCGCCGGTCACACATCCCCGGTGACGGGGATGCTGGCCGCGTCGCTTATGAAACGCGGCACCGGGAACGCCTGGCTCTCCACGAAGGAGAGCGCCGCGGTCATCTCGTCGCTGTGCGCGTGGCTCGACCACAGCGGCGCGTCCCTCGAAGCGAAGGGGCGTGTGAGGATATCGCTCAACGGCGCGCCGCGCGGCGAGATAGCCTACGACATTTCACGGCGCGCGCACCCGGCCGATCTCTCGCTCTCGATTCCACTCGGTTCCGCCGGGGGCGGGAAGTACGCCGTCACAGTGGAGGGCGATCCCGGCGTGACCTTCGGCGCGGCGCTCCGGGGCAATCTCTATTTCAAGAAAGAAGGCTTCCTGTCGTTCCTCAAGTCCGAGGAACGGGGACTGCGGGTGCTCGACAACGGCATTTCCCTGTCCCGGGACTACAGCGCCGTGACGCGCGTCCGGGACATCAACGACGCGGAGTACTCGGTGCCGCGTGCCTTCACGGGGCAGACGCGCCTCCGCGTGGGCGACGAAATAATGGTGCGCCTGTGCTTCCGCGCGCGTGACGACTTCGAGTTCCTGCTCCTGGAGGACTTCCTTCCTTCCGGCTTCGAGGTGGTGAAGCAGGACGCCTACATGGGGGCGCGCCCCTACGCGCGCGTCGAGAGGCGCGACGAACGGATGGTTTTCTTCTTCACCGCGGTGGCGAAGGGAAGCGTCTGCGAGGTGGCCTACACCATGCGGGCGGAGCTCCCCGGCGAGTTTATCGCCCGCCCGGCGCGCGCCGAATGCATGTACGAGCCGTCGGTCCAGGGCTGGTCGAAACCGGCGCGCTTCACCGTGGAGAAATAGGGATCGATACCGGCCGTGCCTTCCGTGGAGGAGCGGCCGGTATCGGGCACCTTTCCCCCCGGTTTTTCGCGGGTGATATTTTCGTTTGACAGGGCGATACCCTCCTGCCATACCGATGGGCGGGGAAATTTCCGCGGGCCGGCGCCGGTTTTCGCCGATAATAGGGGTACGGGCCGGCACGGAACGACATGACCATGAGAAGGGCAACCAAGAAACGCGCAGACGGTTTCACCGAGTTCGTCGACGACGAGGGCAAGAAGTGGATACAGACGTCCACGGAGGACCTCTTCTCGATCAAGGAACTCAACGAGATCATCGACCAGATAGAGAAGAAGGAAGAGAGCGGCGAGGAGATTGTCCTGGCGCGCATAGACTTCCAGACGGTGAACAAGGACTACTACCAGAAGGTCCAGGAGCTCCAGGAGAAGCTGAACAAGCGCACCGAAATCCTGAAACGGCTTGCCGTCGAGTCGCGGCAGCTGATCAGCTCCAAGAACCGCAAGCTCAAGGAGCTCATTACCTACATCAAGAAGCTGCACATGCTCCTGGCGTACTACAACCTCCGGCCCGAGGAGATCGAGAAGCTGGCCCTCCCGGCGCACATCGTGCAGAGCGCCGTTCCGAAGCCGCCGTCGGAGAAGAAAACGGTGCTGGTGGAGGAAGAGGAGATTGAATACACGCCCGTGGAAGAGATCCTCACCGACGACGAAGGCAACGAGACGGGCCCGCTTCCTGTGTAGCGCCGCCCTGCTCCTCGCCGCGGCGTTCCTCGCTTCCTGCAGCGGCGCCGGGGACCCCGGCCATTTCCACACCTACATGCAGTCGGATCCCGGGAAGCTCGATCCGTTTTACAGCGCCGACGTGATCTCCGGCAGGGTGCTCACCATGCTCTGCAACGGGATCTTTGCCGTGGGCGGCGACGGGAGCCTGGTCCCCGACCTGGCGGCGCGCTACTCCTTCGACGGCAGAAAACTTTCCGTGAGGCTCAAAAGCGGCGTCCTCTTCCACGACGGGCGCGAGCTCACCGCCGACGACGCGGTCTTTTCCCTGGAGCGCGTCCGCACATCTCAGAACCCGACCTCGCCCCGGAAGTGGATGTTCTCCACCGTGAAGAGTGTCAGGAAGACCGGCAGGTACGACCTGGTGATAGACCTGGCGCGGACCCACGCCACGTTTCCCTACCTGCTGACCATGCCCGGAAGCTACATTGTCTCTCCCGGCTCCGATTTCGAACGGGGGCGCGTCATCGGCACGGGGCCCTTCTATCTCGCGGAGTGGCGGCAGGACGAGAGGCTCCTTCTTCTTCGGAACGAGCGCTACTTCGGCGCGAAGGCCCGGGTCGCCGGCGTGGAGTTCCGCATCATCCCCGAGGACCTGACGGCGCGCTTCGAGTTCGTGAACGGGACTCTGGACTACTTCGAGACTCCCTATCTCGCGCGGCTGGACTTCGACGAGAAGGCGGCGCGGATGTGCGACCTGCCGGAGCTCAGCGTGCAGTATGTCGCCATCAACAACGCGCGCGCGCCGTTCGACAAAAAGGAGTTCCGCCTGGCGCTGAACCTCGCCGTCGACCGCCGCGCCGTCATGAAGGCGCTTTTCGGCGGCAGGTTCACGGTGTCCGCCGGGCCCGTGCCCCCGGGGACCGGCGGCTATCGTCCGGCGCAGCGGGAGTTCCCGTACGACCCGGAGCGGGCGAGGAGGATGATATCGTCCCTGGGGCTGGAGGGCTTCCGCGTGACGCTCCTGGTCAAGGCCGATCACCAGGTGGCGCTGGTCGCGCAGATGCTGCAGCACTTCCTCGAGCGGGCGGGCCTCCGCGTGACGGTGCTCCCCCTGGAGTGGTCGGCGATGAAGTCGCGCACGCTGCGCGGCGATTTCGACCTCGCGTACTTCACCTGGCACGCCGATTATCCCGAGCCCGAGAACTTCCTCTACCCGCTGTTCCACTCCGCCAGCGCCGGGGCCAGCGGCAACCGTTCGTTTTTCAGCGACGCGCGCGTCGACGCGCTCCTCGACGCGGCGCGCGGCGAGGTGGACCGGGAAAAAAGGTTTGACATCTATCGGAAGGCCGAACGGATAATTTGCGACGAAGCGCCGTGGGTGTTTCTCTGGTTTGGCGACAAGCGCATCGCCCTGAGCGGGAGGGTGGGCGGCTTCAGGCCCTATCCGGTGTTCACCGTGTTCAAGGCGAACGAAATCACTCTGGAGAATTAATCGTGGGACTGCGAATTTTCAACACTTACTCCGGCATGGTCGACGAGCTGGTGCCCTCGGGCGTGAAGAAGGACAGGATTGCCGACTACCCGCCTGTGACCATCTACTCCTGCGGCCCCACGGTGTACGGCTTCGCCCATATCGGGAACTTCAGGACCTTCATCTTCAACGACCTGTTCCGGCGCTACCTGAAGTTCCGCGGCTACCGCGTCAACCACGCCATGAACATCACCGACGTGGACGACAAGACCATCAACGGCTCCAGGGCGGAGGGAATATCGCTCCGCGACTACACCGACCGCTATA
>JAGODF010000101.1 GCA_017998375.1 Spirochaetota bacterium | reverse complement strand
TTTGCGTACAGCTTCCTTCAGATTCGGCCTCGCGACCGACACCCTTGCTGTTCGGCTAATGCTTCCCCCTGCCGGGTGCATAGGAGACTTTCACTCCCAAGAACGTGCGCCCTGCCGGGCGCACCATTAAAAAAGCCCGGTCCGTTTCCCGGACCGGGCTTTGATCGCATTCATAGTTGAAGCGGTTAGATGACCGTTACGTTCGTCGCCCTGGGGCCCTTTTCGCTCTTTTCAATCTCGAACTCTACGCGAGCGCCCTCCTTGAGCGTCTTGAAACCTTCCGCGTTGATACCGGTGTGGTGGACGAACACTTCACGCCCGTCTTCCGCCGTGATGAAACCGAAACCCTTCTGGTCGCTGAACCATTTTACTGTACCTTGTGCCATTCTGCTTACTCCTGAAATTTTGTTGCGGTACGAATTCCGCCTGGATTGCACCACATAACTCATCATGAAATTTACCGCGGGTAGGCGGGAAAGATTATGGAGGGATACGAGTGTGCGATCCGTTGCGGCAACAGTACACGCATCGAAAAGCCTGTCAAACAGATTTTTGTTTCTTTATAATAAATGTTGACCCGGCACTTAACTTTGTTCCGCCGGAAAATGGTATCCGGAGGCATTCCCCCATGCTAATGCAGGTTGCAGTCTAACAATCGATACATGGGCGGACAGGGGCCGCCCGGGGCGATGATGCCGGTAAGGAGGGCCCCCTTGCCGTAACCCTTCTCCGCGAAGCATGTCCGGTAATTCCCTGGGGTGATATAGAAATCGTGTCGGAAGAACCCGTCCACGCTCACCTTCATCATCTCCTTTCCGTCGTCCAGGATGACCTTCTCTACGGTCTGGACCACCACCTGGCCGCGGCGTTCGGTATCGGTGCTGTACCTGCAGGCGCCGATGGGTCCCGGGCAGCCGGCCGTGAGCGCCAGGAGCAGTATCGCGCATGCGGTAATTATCAGTCGATTCATCGGGCTCCTCCGGGAGGATGATAGCTGTTCGTGCGCGCAGTTTCATGTGTGGACGCCGGTTGTATCAACCATTATTTCCCGTGCGCCCGGGGAGGACGTGCGCAAAAAAAAAGGGGGCGCCCCGCGGGGCGCCCCGCCGCCCGGTGTGACCCGGACGGAAACCAGTTGGAGGTGATCAAGTATACCAAAATATCATTCCGCGTACAGCGCGTCGATGACCTCCGCGAAATGCTCCTCCAGTATCCTGCGCTTTATCTTCATCGTGGGCGTGATCTCGCCCTTCTCCTGGGTGAACTCGCGCGGCACCAGCGCGAAGCGCTTGATCTTCTCGTACTGCGCAAGGTGGCCAGTGAGCGCGTCGATGCGCGCGCGGTACAGTCCGATGACGCGCGGGTCCTTCACCAGCTCCTCGTTGCCCGAGTGCTCGATCCCGTTGCGCCGGGCCCAGGCACGCAGCGCCTCGAACGAGGGGACCACCAGCGCGGAGACGTACTTCCTCCTGTCGCCGATGACGGCCACCTGCTCGATGTAAAAGTCCTGCCCCAGGAGCGACTCGATCCCCTGCGGGGCGATGTTCTTACCCTGGGCGGTGATGATGATGTCCTTCTTCCTGTCGGTGATGTGCAGGAACCCCTCGGCGTCCACGAAGCCTATGTCGCCGGTCCTGAACCAGCCGTCCTCGGTGAAGGCCTCCCGCGTCTGGATGGGCTTCCGGAAATAGCCCTTCATCACGTTGGCGCCGCGCACCAGGATCTCGCCGTCGTCCGCGATTCTGATCTCGGAGTTGACGATGGCCGTGCCGGGCGTCCCGAACCGGAACTTGCCGGGATAGTTGCAGGTGATCATGGGCGCCGTCTCCGTGAGCCCGTAGCCCTGGGCGATGAACACGTTCGCCGCGAGGAAGAACTCCTCGATCTCCGCCGCGAGGGGCGCACCTCCCGCGGAGAAAAAGTTGAGCCTGCCCCCCAGGAGCGCCCTGATCTTTTTCAGCACCAGCCTTTCCGCGGCGAACTGTTTCAGGCGCAGGAACAGCGGCAGCGCCTGGCCCTTCAACCTGCGGCTGTGATACTCCCTGCCAACGTCGACGGCCCATCGGAAGAGACCGCGCTTCAGAGAAGACGCCTGTTCCAGCTTTTCCTGGACCGCGGCGTAGATCTTCTCGTAGAGGCGCGGCACGCCGCACATGTAGGTGGGCCTCACCTCGCGGAAATAGTCGATCACCTTCGCGGGATCCTCGCAGTAATAGACGGAGGCGCCGTGGGACTGCACCCAGTAGCCCGAGGTCTTCCCGTAGGCGTGGCTGAGCGGCAGGAAGCAGAGCTCGATATCGTCCTCGGAAAACGGGAGTCGACGGTCCAGCGCCGTGATCTGGCTCAGGAAATTCGCGTGGGTGAGCATGGCGCCCTTGGGATCGCCCGTGGTGCCGGAGGTGTAGATGATGGTCGCGATATCGTCGCCGCGGAAGCGGGCCTGGCGCGCCACGAGCTCGTCACTCCGCTTCGACCGTTTCCCCAGGTTGAGGAACTCGCCGAAGTGCATGACATCGCCGCCGCCGTTGAGGATAAGCTTCCTGTCGAAGACGATGATCTTTTCCAGGTGCCGGTTGATCCTGAAAAACTGCAACGCGTTGTCCAGCTGGAACTGGCCGTCCAGGAAGAGCACCCTCACGGAGGCGTCGTCGATGATATATTCCGCCTGGGGCGACGTGTTCGTGGCGTAGATGGGCACCGTCACCGCCCCGATGTTCATGATGCCGTAGTCCACGATGGCCCATTCCGGCCTGTTGTGCGAGTAGACGGCCACGCACTCCCGCTCCCGCACGCCCAGCTCCAGGAGCGCCAGCGACACGGAGTGGATCATATCGCCCATCTCCCTCCACGTGATGGCGTGCCAGCCGTCCGCTTCCCGCCTGAAAAGCGCGGGCCGGTCGCCCTGGCGGTCGCACTTCTCGTTTATCATCATGGCTAGATGTCTCGGCGTTATGTTGATTTTCATGTTCATGGCGTTCCTCCCGCCCGCTTTTTCGTCTCACATCCCCGGCATTTTCGTGAATACGCCGCGGGGATCGACCTCGTTGCGCAGCATGTCCAGCACCTCGGGCGACGGCATCTCGGTCGGGGGAATCTCGCCGTCGGGAACCAGGAACTCGAAACCGGAGGCCATCTGGCAGAGCTCCTTCGATATGCCCGGATGCAGCGACTTTATCCGCATCATCTTCGTCGCGGGCTCGAAGTCGTAGACCGCGGCGTTGGAGACCACGGCCACGGGGCCCTGCCCCACGAGTCCCGCATTCTTCCTGCTGTCACCACCCTCCAGGTGCCCCACGGAGGTGGTGAAATCGAGCTTCTTCACGAACTTGTCGGGGGACTGGATTCCCACCAGGACCATGCGCTCGCACAGCGACGAGAGGTCGTTGTTGCCCCCGGAGCCGGTGAGACGGTGCTTGTAATCGTGGTATCCGCCGCCGATGAGGTGCGTGTTGATGTTGCCGTAGCGGTCTATCTGCGCGAACCCCAGGAAGCCGCGGTCGACGTAGCCGTTGGCGCACTGGCCGAAGGAATAGGCCATTTCCAGAATCATGGGGGACTTGCGCCAGGTGAATGGCCCGCCCACCGACCAGGGCATACCGCCGGGCATCGGGTCCTGCGCGCCGGACTCGTACACCAGCGTGATGTTCGGCGCGTGCGTCTTCTTCGCGAGAATGGCCGCCACCATGGGAAGGCCAGTGCCTATGTAGACGACCTCGTGGTCGTGGATCTGCCTCGCCAGGATGTACGCCACCATCTCCAGGGGATTCATCGGTTTCCGTGCTGTCATTGCAGTGCCTCCAACATGTTTATCACACTACCATACCGCACCATCTTGATGCAGATAAGAATTCTCAAAAGGCAACCACAGAGGCACAGAGACACGGAGGGCGAGAGGTGAATTGTGAATCTCTTTTGCAATTTCCATCATTTATCAGTCCTCACCCTTCACCATTCACTTTTCACACTCGCTTTTTCTCTGTGCCCTCTGTGCCTCTGTGGTTATCATTAAGTACTGTTCATCCGGTGTAATAAAATCCCGGATACGATATATCAATAATACTTATCCGTCGGGTTCGCCTTCGTCCACTCATGATAGCTGTAATCGTACCCGTCGTCCTCGTTGTCGTACTCCTCGCACTTCGTCTGGCGGCGCGCCTCTATCATCCACTTCACCCCGCCGAGCTTGTCGAGGAACTCGTACTGGTCCTTCGAGGTGATGATCCAGTAGTCGATGAACTCCTGTATCTTCTCCTCGGACATCATCGCGTCGCGGCAGAGCTTCTCCCACCACTGGCGCGACCAGTAGTAGCAGCCAGGCATGGAGCCCGGGACGCCGCCGTACGGAAGCTCCACCACGGCGTCGGCGTAGATGAACGGGACCGCGACGCCTTTGTTGTTGTAACGCATGTCCGCCTCGGGCACGATCTCCTCGGCGGTGACTATGAGTTTCCGCGCCGCGGCGGCGATGGCGATGTCGTTGACCGCGGGCCCGAAAAAGCGCCCGTTGCCGTACTTGTCTGCCGCGTGGACGTGCACGATGGCCACGTCCGGGTAGAGCGCCGGCACGAAGACCACGGGCTGTCCGTCCCCGGCGATCGGGTTCTGCATCACCTTCACGAACGGGTTGTGGGTCACTATGTCGGAACCGAGGAGCGAGCGGCTGAAAAGCCCCGCGACGCCCAGCTGCGCGGCCTTGAAGCCCAGCGCCATGGAGCCGTGGCTCCACTCGGAAAGTATCCTGGTCCTCCCCTCCTTGACGAACCTGGAAAGCGCCCGGTCGGTGCCGCGCATCTCCACGCCGGCGTAGGAGCAGTGCGAGTAGCGGCACACGCCCTTTGCGATAAAGTAGGTCTGGTTGGAATTGGGGGACCCGATGATCTGGAGGTCCTTCTTCCCCTGGCGCACTATCTCGAAGAACGCCTGCTCGGGGGTTCGCACGTAGCTGAAGCCGGTATCGGAGAGGATGTCGCCGTCTTTCACGAACTCCCCCACGGTCTCCTTCAGGGACATCCGCTTGTCGCGGCGCGCGTGGTCCTTCTTTAGATGCGCTTCCCTGGCCGAGGCCGCGTCCACCAGCGGGTCGAGGATCGACGGATCGTCGATCTTCAGGTTTTTGAGAGCCTGTTCGTTGTAGCTGAATTTCATACCGCCTCCGTTCTTTACATCATTCATTTTCCACCGGCGCGAAAACGCTTTCGCCCCTTCTGGCATCTCCATGTGTATCCCGGGAGAAATATATTACGATTCATTGTCATCACGAGGAGGCCGCAGGCCGACGTGGTGATCTCCGGCAGCGGAAAATATACTCCATTACCACATGGGATCGCCGCGCTGCGCTCGCGATGACACTTTATTACATCCATTCTCCGCGACCTCCGCGTCTCCGCGCGAGACATCATTTTCATATTCTGTTGCTCCTTCTCCAGATGCGCATCCTTTCCGCTTCTTGTATCAGCCCCTCCCGGAAATCCGGGTGGGCGATGCCGATCAGCTTCTCGGCGCGCATCCACGCGGGGCATGCCGTGAGTCGCGCGACGCCCCACTCCGTCGCCACGTAATCCACCATCTGGCGCGGAATGGTGACGATGGTGCCGGGCTCCAGGGTGGGGACGATCCGCGACTGGACGCGCCCGGCGGTGTCGGTGTACGTGGAGGCGAGGCAGATGAAGCTCTTGCCGTTTTTCGCCCACTGCGAGCCCATGATGAAATCGAGCATGCCGCCGTTGCCCGATATCTGTCCCGGGGTCCCGTCGTCATAGACCACGCTCTCGGCGTTCACCTGGGAAAAAAGATCTATCGATACCGCGTTGTTGATGCTCACGAAGTTGTCCAGCCGCGCTATGACCGCGGGATCGTTGGTGTACTCCACGGGGTACGACGCCACGGCCGGATTGTTGTCCATGAATTCGTACATCCGCCTGCTCCCGATGGAAAAGGTGTAGGCGCAGCGGTAGCGGTCGATGGACTTCCGGGAGCCGTTCATCCTGCCCGATTCGATCATCTCCACGTAGGCGTCCACGAACATCTCGGTGTGTCCGCCCAGGTCCCGGAGGTCCGACTCCGCGATCAGGTGACCCACGGCGTTGGGCATGCCGCCGATCCCCAGCTGGATGCAGGACCCGTCCCGGATGTAGTTCATCATGTGCCCGGCGATGAGCGCGTCCACCCGCGAGGGCTTCGCCGGGGGCGCGTCGAAGAGCGGCCGGTCCTCCGCCTGCTCCACCACGTGGTCCACCCGGGAAACATGGATTGCCTCCTCGGAGCCGCCGAGGCACACCGGCTGGTTACGGTTCACCTCGACGATCACCAGGTCCGCGTTCTCGATGGTCGCCGAGGTCGCGGAGTTCTGGGGGCCGATGTTGAAGTAGCCGCTTTCGTTCATGGGCGTCACCTGGCAGATCGATACCCATTTCGCCCTGCCGCCCTTGAGCTTTTCCGCGCTGTCGTAATAGCGAGAGCGGTATTCCCGGGGCTCGTCGATATTGCGCATGTAGTAGGCCGCCCTCTGGTACATGATGGGGCTGTAGTATGGCTGGTACTCGAGCTGGAGCAGCCGCGTGAGCTTGCTCCAGTGCCAGTCTATGTAAATGAAGCTTTCGGGATGCTTCGCTACCTCTGGGACGGGAGGCACCGTCACCGCAGTGTAGACGCTCACGTCTTGGAGCTCGCCCGCGCGCCGTGCCAGGGCGATATCGCAGTCCACGGGCTTGCCGTTGAAAAAGCCGTAATCAACCACGTCGCCCGACGCGATGCTTCTCACGGCCTCGTCCGCCGACACGAGTTTACGCGCATACTCACGCCCGTAATTCATCGTCATTCCCCCATCCAACACTCCTGAATAACATACATACGCGCCGCGGCCGATGAAATGGGCCAAAAGTATATTTGAGATAAGGAGGATACCCTATTTTTCAAATAGTGGTTTCCCCCATGCGCGGCCGCGCCCCAGCAATTTTATATTGATAAATTTTTCACGGGAGATATCATGTGTGGCATGGGCGACAGGATATCGACGGGAGGGACACGGTGAAAGTCCCGGTGAAAAATCCGTCGGGGGGAAACTCCGCGGATATAGAGACCATCAACAGGAAACTCAGGGCCATTCACAGGCTCCGGGGCATCCTGTTCAGGAAGAAGAAGGGAGCCTGGACCCTGCCGGACATCTGCGAAACCCTTACCAAAAAGGGCGCCTACGCGGGCGCGTGGATAGTCCTCATGGGACCCGGCGCGACGGTGCGCGGATTCGCGGAATCGGGGCTGGGGGACCTCCCGGGAGTGAACCGTGCAGGTGCAACCATCCCCGGAGACGGTTTCCGACTGGCGCTGGAGGGCTTCCTCGCCCAGGGGAACCCCGCGACGGTGGACAGGGATCCGCTCCTCCTCGGAAACGGCGGCGCCATCCCGGGCTACGTCGTCATCACCCTCCGCATGGAATACAAGTCCACTGTCTTCGGAGTGCTCTCCGCCGCGGCTCCCGCGGGAGAGATGCCGGTGGAGGACGAGAAGATGGTCCTCTACGAGGTCGCCAACGACGTCGCCTTCGCCCTCCACGACATGGAGACCGAGTCCAAGCGCCGCGAACTGGAGTCGATCATTAACTCCCTGGAGGCGCGCCACCGCACGGTTTTCGAGCACACGGGCACCGCCACCTGCGTCTTCGAGGAGGACACCACCATCTCACTGGTCAACAGCGACTTCGAAAGGCTTTCCGGTTATTCAAAGGAGGAGATCGAGGGAAACATGAGCTGGACCTCCTTCATCGAGAAGGAGGATCTGGGGAGGATGATGGAGTACCACCGCGCCCGGAGGATCGATCCCGGGGCCGCGCCGCGCAACTACTACTTCCGGCTCATCGACCGCTCCGGCGCCGTGAAGGACATCTACATGACCATCGCCCTGATCCCGAACACGAAGAAGAGCATCGCCTCCTTCATGGACATCACGGAGCAGAAAAGGCTCGAGAAGGAAATCCTCAACATCAGCGAGAAGGAGAGGAGGGAGATAGGGAACAACCTCCACGACGGGCTGGGCCCCCACCTGGTGGGCGTGAAATTCATGCTGAACCTTCTCAAGCAGAAACTCGCGCGACGGCGGGTCCCCGAGGCCGCCGACGTGGACGAGATCGCGTCGCTCGTCGACCAGGCCGTGAGCCAGACCAGGCTCCTGGTGAAGGGCCTCTGCCCCGTGGACATCGACTCGGAGGGACTTGCCTACGCGCTCAGGGACCTCGCCGCCGGCGTCGAGGGCCGCTTCGGCATATCGTGCCCGCTCAGCTACGACGAGTCCATCGTCATACACGACAACACCACGGCCACCCAGCTTTTCTATATCGCGCGGGAGGCCGTTAACAACGCCGTGAAGCACTCCGGGGCCACGCGCATCGAGGTGTCGCTGGAGAAAACGCACAGCTCGGTGGTCCTTTCGGTGAGGGACAACGGCCGCGGGATTGAAATGCTTGACAACTCCCCGGGGATGGGGATAACAATAATGAAGTACAGGGCCCGCCTCATCAACTCGCTCCTGGACGTGGTGCGGAACGAGGGAGGCGGCACGGGCGTAATCTGCGTCACCAGAATACAGGGGAACTGACACGGGCAATGCGAACCTTCAGGAAGGACACGGTTAAGATTCTACTCGTCGAGGACCACCCCATTTTCCGCCAGGGCCTCATGGCGATCCTCAACAGCGAGCCCGGCCTGGAGGTGGTGGGCGAGGCCGAGGACGCCTTCCAGGGGCTGAAGGCCGTCAAGGAAAAGAGCCCGGACCTGGTGATAGTGGACATCACCCTGAAGGATTCCAGCGGCATCGAGCTCATCAAAGACATCCGCCTGCGGCATCCCGAAGTGCTCCTGCTCACCCTCTCCATGCACGACGAGACCATCTACGCCGAGCGGGCCCTGCGCGCCGGGGCGCGCGGCTACATCATGAAGCAGCACGCCCCCGAAACGGTGGTGAAGGCCATCCGCCAGGTCCTGGACGGGAAGATCTTCGTGAGCGAGGAAATCGCCAACAGGATTTTCAACCGTTTCATCGACAACCGGGGAGATCCCGGCAGCTCCCCCGTGGAGGGCCTCTCGGACCGCGAGCTGGAGGTATTCGAGCTCATCGGCAGGGGGCTCGGCACCAGGGAGATATCCGAGAAGCTCCACGTGAGCGTGAAGACCGTGGAGAACCACCGCGCCCATATAAAGGAAAAACTCAACCTCAAAAGCGCCATCGAGCTCGTCCAGCACGCCACGCTCTGGGTGGAGAAGAAATGAGCATCCGGAAGGCGCGCAAGCGTTTGCGCGCCTTCCGGATGCTCCATCACCCGCCTCATGTCAAATAAGACATTATTCGCTTGATTAATAATTAAAAGACATTATCCTGATTTTATCATCCATATTCCGATAGGGGTTTCCCCCATGGAATAAATGTGATTTTATCCACCGGACGGCACCCCCTTTGCCCATTGCCGCCCGAGCCCTACGATAGTACTTTATGGTTGCGGTCCAAAAGCGGGACCGGAACCGAAGGAGGAGGAATGATCCGTCATCTTCAACACTGGAAGGAGACCTTCCCGGAGAAGTTCGCCGCGGAGGAGGAAATCTTCGGACGTATCCGGCGTGGGGACAAGATCTTCATCAGCACGGCCTGCGGCGAGCCGCAGTACCTGCTCACGGCGCTGATGCGGTACGTGGAAACGCACCCCAAGGCGTTCGCCGAGACGGAGATCTTCCACGTGTGGACGCTGGGCGTGGCCCCCTACACCGACGAGAAGTTCACCTACAACTTCCGGCACAACTCCTTCTTCGTGGGGAACAACACCCGCGGCGCCGTCAACAGGGGGATGGCGGACTATACGCCCATTTTCCTCTCCAGGGTGCCGAACCTCCTCAGCACGGGACGGATCCCCATCGACATCGCGCTCATCCAGACGTCCCTGCCGGACAGCAACGGGTACGTGAGCCTGGGCATCAGCGTGGACATCACCAAGGCGGCCATCGAGCACGCGCCGCTGGTGATAGCCCAGGCGAACCCGCGCATGCCGCGCGTCCACGGCGACACCTTCGTGCACATCGAGGACATCGATTACATCATCGACTACGACGAGCCGCTCCTGGAGTTCAATCCCCCGGTGCAGGACGATATCGCGCAGCAGATCGGCAAGTACGTGGCGCGGATAGTGCAGGACGGCGATACCCTGCAGGTGGGCTACGGCAGCATGCCCAACGCGATACTCTCCAACCTCTCCGGCAAGAAACACCTGGGCATCCACTCAGAGCTCCTCACCGACACCATGGCCGACCTGATACGGAGCGGGGTGATAGACAACTCCCGGAAGAACATCGACCGCGGGAAGAGCGTGGCCTCCTTCTGCATGGGCACAGCCGAGACCTACAAGTTCATCGACGACAACCCGATGATCGATTTCCGCACCATCGATTACACCAACCATCCCCGCGTGATCTCGAGCATCAACAACATGACCGCCATCAACGCCGCGCTGCAGATAGACCTCACCGGGCAGGCGACGGCGGAATCCATCGGGAACACCTTCTTCAGCGGCATCGGCGGCAGCGCCGACTTCATGCGTGCCGCCATCTTCGCGCCGGGCGGGAAAACCATCCTGGTGATCAAGTCCACCGCGAAGAACGACAGCGTGTCGCGGATAGTCCCGTTCCTGGACAGCGGCGCCGGCGTGACGCTCAACCGGGGCGATATCAACTACGTGGTGACCGAGTACGGCATCGCATACATCCATGGCAAGAACATCCGCGAGCGCGCCATGGACCTCATCGCCATCGCCCATCCGAAGTTCCGGCCGTGGCTCATCGAGGAGGCCAAGCGCCTCAACCTGATCTACCGCGACCAGGCCTTCATTCCCGGCAGGAAGGGGGAGTACTCGGAGCACCTGGAGTCGCTGCGCACCACGCGCAAGGGCGTGTCCATCATGTTCAGGCCCGCCAAGATCAGCGACGAGCCGCTCGTGAAGGACTTCTTCTACTCGCTCTCGGACAAGAGCCTCCAGCGGCGCTTCATGTCGATGCGGAAGGACATCCCCCACAAGATGCGGCAGGAGTTCGTGGTCATAGACTACACCAGGGAGATGGTGATACTCGCGACGGTGCGTGAGGATGACAGGGAGGAAGTGGTGGGGATAGGCCAGTACATCAAGGAGGAGGAGGCGCACGCGGCCGAGGTCGCCTTCGCGGTGCGGGACGATTTCCAGAACAAGGGGATCGGCTACGAGCTCCTTTCGTATCTCACCATCCTGGCGAAGAACGACGGGCTCCACGGCTTCACCGCGGACGTCCTGGCGGAGAACAGGCCCATGCTGCACGTGTTCGAGAAGTCCTTCCCCGACCTTCACAGGAAAATCGAGGACAGCGTATACAATCTCACCATGAGATTTGGAGAAACCAATGAAGAAAAGGCAGGCTGACACCATCCAGCGCCTCTTCGAGCCCGAGAGCTTCGCCGTCATAGGCGCCTCCCAGGACCCCGCGAAGATCGGCCACAAGATCTTCCGGAACATCCTCTCCGGGGGATACCGGGGCCGTCTCTACCCGGTGAGCCCGGCGGGAGGGGAGATACTGGGCCACAAGGCGCACAAGGCGATCGAGGATATCGATGACGCCATCGACCAGGCCACGATAGTGATACCGGCGAAGTTCGTCATCGACGCGGTGAAGAGCTGTGCGAAGAAGGGAGTGAAACACGTGCAGATAATCACCTCGGGATTTTCCGAGGTGGGCAACAACGCCGAGGAGCACGAGATAGTCGACATCGCCTCCGCTGCCGGCATGCGCGTGCTGGGGCCCAACATTTTCGGGCTCTACTCCGCGTCATCGTCGCTCAACTCCACGTTCTCCGCGACAAGCATCATGCCTGGCAACGTCGCCATCCTCACGCAGAGCGGCGCGCTGGGCATCGCCATGATCGGGCAGACCGCGGTGGGCAACATCCGGCTC
>JAGODF010000100.1 GCA_017998375.1 Spirochaetota bacterium | reverse complement strand
AAGGAGTTGGGTGCTGGCCGATTTGACTTCGGCGAGTGACTCCATCTGCGGGCGTCGCCCCAGTCCGGCCATGTTGTATATGCGGAAGACCAGTCATCAGCAAGAGCGGTCATCGCGCTTCCGATCGAAGCGCCCTTGGCTCCGAGGCCGTAGGTATCCGCGAAATTGGCATGCGCCGTCGACACGCCGAGAAAGAGTATGGCTGCCAGGAATAATGCTTTCTTCATAACACCCTCATCACGCAATATAAGTCATCACGCCAACACAGCAGATCATGGTTTCCATATTGTACATGGATTCGAAACGGGACACACGGTACTGACTGGAATAAGATATACCAGCAGTGTAAATTTGTAAACAACTATTTACACTGACAAAACCCCGTATAACATATACTGATAAACATGCGGCCTTGTCCTCTCAAAAGATGATTTAACAGATTTTGATCATACGAGGGCTTTTTTTAGCATTATATGCCGGCCATGTGCGGCACGGAAAACGCATATCACGCCACAGCATGGCAGGGTTATCGCCGGAATAGTGCTTTTCACGGCGGAGGAGGATGATATTCGCCACCTGGCGCGGGCGCGCTTTGTGGCTATGCTTCCTTACCTGAAAAATAGAGCTGGTGCACCACGGCCTTTTCCAGGTCGAATATTTCGTCCATGTGGTCCTTCAGCTGCGCGTCTTTCCCGGCGTTCGACCTGACCGTGCGCAGCATGTCTTTCAACAGCATAAGGTCCGAGCGCTTCGATATCTGGCTGTCGTTGATAAGCTGCTTGAGATAGGTGAACTGGTATTTCCGAAGGTTCACCTTGAAGAAAAAATCAGCACCGTATATGTTGAGGATCCGCTTGAGCGGATACTTGTTCGTCTTGGAGATGAAATCGCCGTAGGTCTTCGAATCCACGGCGCGGAGCGACTTTTCCCCGGGCCTCGCCGACTTGCCCGGCGCGGGAGCCCCTTTCTCGGAGGGCTTATCCTTCTTTTCGATGAATTTCTCCAAGTTGGCCTTGCTCACCTCCACGCGGAACTGCTTTTCCTTGAAGTCCTCAGTGTACTCGTTGAAGTTCTTCTCCATCAGGTTCTCGAACTCGGCGAGCATGATCGCCTTGTTCGCGATGGCGCCCAGCGGCGTGTTGTTGAAGCTGTTGATGACGGGAAAGATCTCCTTGATGATCTGGTGGACAAGGAGGTTCTTGTTGTACTGCCGGTTGTAGGCGGACATCAGCTCACGCTGGAAGAAGTTCTTCAGCCTGCGGACTACGTTCAGGTCGGTCAGCACGTAGCCGCTCACGCTGGGTGTCTGGCGCAGTCCGTCCTCGAGTATTATCTCGAACGAGAAAATCCTGTGGGAGGATATCAGGACCTGGATGATTTTCTTCACCAGGTCGGGGCTGATTCCTATCATCCCCGCCGCTGTTTTGATAAAAAGATCGGAGTGGGGAATCGCGGCGCTGTCGTTCCTGCTGTTCTCCTTCTTTATTTCCTCGAATACTTCCTCGATGACCGACTGTGCCATGTATCGCCCCTGCCCCCTGTGGATAATTTAAGGATAGCCCCTTCGCCGATAAAAATCAATTACTTAAAGTTTCCTACACATAAGAAAAATTCATTTTTTTTATTGACATCAGGGGGGGTATATTATTGTTATACAGAACGATTCGCACCTGGGGTTGTAGCTCAGCTGGTTAGAGTACCTGCCTGTCACGCAGGGGGTCGCGAGTTCGAGTCTCGTCAACCCCGATTTAAAAAAGGCGAGGACCAAGGTCCCCGCCTTTTGCATTTCCCCACCCCGGCGGCTCACCCTCCAATTTTTGACATGCTCCGGATGGACAACAGGGAGGCGCAGCCCTGGCTCCCGTACTCAACGCAGTTTATCCGGTGTTCCCTGGGCTTCTGGTCCACCGCATCAAGGATGATCTTCCGTATCGAATCGTCCCCCATGTCCTGCCGGTAAGGCTTTTTCAGATCGTATTCATTCTGCGAGTAGAGGCATGTCTTGAGGCGCCCGTCGCAGGTGAGGCGGAGCCTGTTGCACTGGGAGCAGAACTTGTGCGTCATCGGCGGGATGATGCCAATCCGGGTGACCCGCCCGCCCGGGGTAACGAGCTCGTACATGAGCGCCACGCTGGTATCGGTCTTCACGTCGCGCCGCAGCTCCCCGATGCGCGAAAGCTCCTCCTCAAGCTTGGACGCCGGCACGAACTGCTGGTCCTCTCCCTCTCCCAGGAAAGGCATCCGCTCGATGAAGCGCAGCACCAGTTCCCTGGACGAGGCGTACTCCACCAGGCCTCCGAGCTCCTCCAGGGTTTCCCGGAACAGGACCGCGTTGATCTTGATGCTGAAGAAACGGTACTCCCGCGCGCGCTCGATCGCCGAGAGCACAGCGGAAAGCCCGTCGCGACCGGTGATGGCCCGGTACCGCTCGCGGTCCAGCGTATCCAGGCTGATGTTGATCTTCCTGACACCGAGGTCGCGCAAGCTATCCAGAACGCCTTCAAGGAGCGTGCCGTTGGTCGTGAGGCAGATATCCATCTCAGGGAAAAGCTCCCGGGTCCTTTCGATTATGTCGATACAACCTTTCCTCACCAGCGGCTCGCCGCCGGTGAAACGGATCTTCCGCACTCCCAGCCCGGCGAAGATCTCGATCATGTGAACGAACTCCTCGTTCCGCAGCACCTCGTCGTGGGGAAGCAGGTCGATTCCCTCGGGGGGAATGCAGTACCTGCACCGCAGGTTGCACTTGTCGGTGAGGGAAATCCTCAGGTAGTTTATCTTTCTTTGGTACTTGTCCTTCAACATTGTCAAAACCGCCTGGTGACGGTCATCGAGAGTTCCATTCCGCCGCCATCTGTAAGTGTAGCGCGGGAATACTGCAATTCAAAAGTTGGGAGCGCATCATCGTTATTTTTTTTTACGGCCTGATACGTCATGACCAGGGAGGCGGCGTACACGGCAACGTTCGCGATCACCGAGAAGGTGATCCGCTGGGCGGCCCTGTCGTAATCGCGCCGGTACTCCTCCACGGTGTTGTATCCCCCGTGCGGGTCCTCGAACTCCAGCGCGTGGTCCGGGTCGATCTCCGCGTTCGCGCGCCGGGCCGCGCGGTACAGGGAACGCCGGTACTTCCAGTCGTGGTAGCAGTAGTAGACCGAGTAGGCCCCCAGGATCTTCAGGGCGAGGAAGGTGTAGCCGGTGTACTCGTTTCCCATGTAAAAATGCCCTCCGCCCGGCACCGCCAGGTCCAGGAGGAGCACCGCGGGCATCGACACGCGTTCCCTGACCGAGGGGCGCAGGTCCCGCATCTCCGCGCGTCCGCCACCGTTCGGGGAACCGGCCGCGTCTTCCTGCGCGGCGCCCCGCCCGGCGGGCTCCTCTGCGGCCAGCGCCGGCACCGACAGCGCAAGCATCAACGCGACCAATGTAACCGCAATCCTTTTCATGACGTCAGATATCTATCGACCTCACATTGGAATGGTCGCTCTCGCGACCGCCGTCGTGGGCCGTCATCCAGAAGTAGATCCTCCCGCGGTAATCGTACGGGTTCACCGTGATTATCATCGAGCCACCGAGGTCCGCGTGCGCGACATAGCCGATGTAGTACAGCTCGTCGTAATAGAGCGATTCGCTGTTGAAGTTCGCCGGGTCGCCGGAGGACCAGTAGAACAGGTAGAAGAGGTTATCTGCGACTCCCGTATCCGGGTCTATGGTCGAAGTGGAAGTGAAATCGATGCTGATGCGGCTCCCGTCCCACGTAACCGAGTCTATGACCGGCGCCGGGGCGGGCTTGTTCTTCCCGTTCACCTTCTCGATATCCAGGAAATAGTCGTCGCCCACAGGATCGTGCACGCAGGCGCTCTGCGCGAGAGGAAGGAGCGCCACTGCGGCGGCCAGTATCACGCATTGTAGTTTCATCGGGGTCCGCATCTCATTTCACCGCCGAGTCCGAGAGGTTCAGGAAATTTTCGCGGAAGGTATCGTTGCCGGGCTCCATGAGGCAGGCGCGCGAGTACATGGAAAACGACTCCTCGCGGCGACCGAATATCTCGCAGACCACTCCCAGGTTGTTGCACGCCGGGGCGAAGGAGGCGTCGTCCTTCATCGCCTCCCGGAACATCAGCTCCGCCTCTCGGAACTTCCCCTCCAGCGCATAGCGCACGCCGCGATCGTTCAGGAGCGACGCGGGCGCGCCGGATGCGGATGCCGCCAGGTGTCGGATGGCCCGCACTTTCTGGACCTTTCCGCGGCCCTTCGCGGGCGCAGTTGTATCGGTCTCCCCTCCTTTCTCCGCGAGCTCACGCGGTTCCAGCCCCCGGTGCAGCAGCATGGGGGAGAAGTCCGCCTTCCGCTCGATTCTCAGGGCATGGTAACGGTAGCCGCAGGCCGTGAAGAGGCTACAGAGCAGGAGCGCCGAGAGCGCTGATCGATTCAACCGCTTTTGCACAGTCGAGTATCTTCCTTTCCTCAAAATAGTTGCCGATGACCTGGAGCCCCAGCGGCAGCCCCGCCGCGTCCTGTCCCGCCGGCACCGAAACGGCCGGCAGGCCCGCCAGGTTCGCCGGAATCGTGAGCGCGTCGGACAGGTACATTCCCAGGGGATCGCCGGTCTTCTCTCCGAGCGGGAAGGCCGGCGCGGGAGTCGTCGGCGTGATGATGACGTCCGCCTTCGCGAAGGCCGCCCGGAAATCACGGATGATACACGCCCTCCCCTTCAGCGCCTTCAGGTAATACGCGTCGCGATAGCCGGAGCTCAAGGAAAAGGTCCCCAGCATGACGCGACGCTTCACCTCTTTGCCGAATCCCTCGTTCCGGGTCCTCGCGTTCATCTCACCGGGCGTCGCGGTCCCGGGGGCACGATATCCGTAGAGCACGCCGTCGTACCTGGCGAGGTTCGACGACGCCTCCGCCGTGGCGATGACGCAGTAGACCGGCACGGCATACTCCGTCAGCGGGAGCGATATCTCTTCTATTACAGCGCCGAGCCGTTCCAGGCCTGTTATCTTTTCCCTCACCGCGGCTGCAAGCGCCGGCGATACTCCCCTGAAGTATTCTTCGGAAACTCCCACCACCAGGCCCTTTACCTCGCCGGTGATGGCACCCTCGCCGAAATCGACGGGCCTGTCGGCGGATGTGGCGTCCCTTTCGTCGCGGCCCGATACCGCCTCCAGCAGGACGGCCGCGTCGTCCACCGTGCGCCCGAAGCTCCCTATCTGGTCGAGCGACGACGCGTAGGCGACCAGCCCGTAACGCGACACGCGGCCATACGTGGGCTTGATGCCCACGATCCCGCAGAAGGCCGCGGGCTGTCTCACGGAGCCTCCCGTGTCGGAGCCGAGCGCCGCGGGTACCATTCCGGCGGCGACAGCGGCGGCTGAACCGCCGGAGCTCCCACCCGGAACGCGCGACTCGTCATGCGGGTTCTTCGCCGGCCCGAAGAACGAGGTCTCCGTGGAGGAGCCCATCGCGAACTCGTCCATGTTGGTCTTGCCCGCCGTCACGAAGCCCAGGGCGCGGAGCCTCCCGTACGCCGTGGCGCTGTAGGGCGGCACGAAGTCGCGGAGCATACGGGAGGCGCAGGTGGTGCGCATCCCCTCGGTGCAGATATTGTCCTTTACCGCCACGGGAATGCCGTCGTATTTCGAAAGCGGCCTGCCCGCCGCGCGCCGCGCGTCGGACTGGTCCGCCTCGGCGAAGAGGCGCTTCTCGTCCACGGTGATAAACGCGTTGAGCGATGCGCGGCAGTCCATCTCCTCCAGGCAGGCCGACGCCATCTCCCGCGACGATATCTCCCCCCTCCCGAGGAGCGATGCCAGCTCCGATAGCGATTTTTCCAGGATCATTGACCGATTCCGCCGGAACGATTCCGAACTTTTACCCTTGCCGGGTAAATCCATATAGTCAAATCATTTTTCCTCGGATGGAGAAGGCGCGAAAACGTTTTCGCTCCTTCCGGGACGGGACATCACCCCTCCAGTGATTCGAGCTTGTTGAGGAACTTCTCCATGTGTTCCGGCAGAGCGGCCCGGAAGGAAACCGTCTCGCCGCTTGCCGGGTGCGTGAATTCCAAGTGCCTGGCGGCGAGCATGAGGTAGGGCACGTTGAACCGCGAAGCTTTTTTCGAGTAGACCGGGTCCGCCACGATCGGGTTTCCCATCGAGGAGAGGTGCACCCGGATCTGGTGCGTGCGCCCCGTGTGGAGAAGTATCTCCACACGGGAGAAGAGGCCTATCGATGTGTTGTAGATCTTTTTCAGCGTGTATTCAGTCACGGCATCGCGGCCGCTTTCGAGAATGCACATCTTGTGGCGGTACTTCGGGTGCCGCCCGATGGGCCTGTCGATGACATCGTGCCCCTTGTCGGGCTTGCCGATGACGATGGCGTCGTACATCTTCTTCACGCGCCGCTCCGCGAACTGCTCCGTGAGTGCGCGGTGCGCGGCGTCGTTCTTGGCGACCACCATCAGTCCCGCGGTGTCCTTGTCCAGGCGGTGCACGATTCCCGGCCGGATGCTCCCTCCGATCGAGGAGAGATCTTTCAGGTGGTAGAGGAGCCCGTTCACCATGGTGCCGGACCAGTTGCCGGGACCGGGATGCACCACGAGGCCGGGCCGCTTGTTGATCACGGCGATGTCCGCGTCCTGGTAGACGATGTCGAGGGCGATATCCTCCGGCAGAACGTCGAGCTGCGTCGGCTCCGGAATCGAGATGGCGATGACGTCGTCGGTCTTGATCTTGTAGTTCTGCCTGATCGCCTCTCCGTTGACGGTAATATCACCCGCCTTGATGAGCTTCTGGATGTAGCTCCGCGAGAGGTCCGCCTCCAGGGCGCCTGTCAGAAAGCGGTCCACGCGCTCCAGGTGGTATTCTTCCGGCACCGTCAGTTCGATTTTTTCTGTTGCCATAATAGTTTCGCCGTGTACAGTGATCCAGAGCCATGATGGACGGGTCACCGTCGCTCTCCGGTAAACCACCGGTGCCGTTAACCGTCAAACAGTTTTCACGGATACCCGAATGCTACAGAACATTATAACACCGGAAATAATGGTCCGCGTCACCGCCCGGATACATATCTACACCGCGTACTTTTCCATCCTGTATTTCTTCGAGATCATGTATCTCATGGTGCTGCTCTTCTTCGTGGCGGGAAGCGGCCCGGCGCTCGTCGCGGGCGCGGTCCTGGCGCCGCTCCTTTCCTACCACATCATCATGCTCTACTATGGAAACGCGTTTCACCGGAAGGTCCAGCTCTACCTCATGGACCTGCACTTGGCCCTGTCGGTCGCGTCGATCACGCGCGCGCTCTTCTGGAACACGGACACCACCGCCGTCTTCATGAGCTTTCTGTTCATCAGGATGCTGCTCATGCTGGGCGAGCCCATTCTCATCTATTTTCTGACCGACCGGACGGTAATTGATCAATTTGAATAAATTGTTATCGATATTATTTTTGCTACTAATATCGAGTTTCTGTTGACATTTTTTACTACCAGGTTTCCAATCCCTCAAATCGCGTCACCGATTTCTTATTCGGCGGCGCGCACATACAGACAGGGAGGAATCAATGAAAAAGATTTTATTCGTGATGATGACGCTCGTGTTCGCGGGACTTGTCGCGTGTTCGAGCGACGAAGCGAAACAGCTGAACCAGGAAGAGGCCTTTGCAGTATTCGGGACCGCGATGACCAGTGCAATGGAAGCATCGGAAGCCGCCGTTGACGCTGCCACAACCAGCGGTGGTTCCGGCAGCATGATGAGCATCGCTCCGGGAGAACCCTCACTCGCAACAACAGTATATTCACTTGATTGGTGGAATGACCCGCTTCATACCGTTCATGTCACGGGCAACCTGGATTATACCGACTCACCCCTGAACTACGACTACACCGCCACGGTTGCTTTCAGCAACTTCGTCTGCGACGACGGCACCATCATCAATGGGAGCTCAACCGACGATTTCAATGGCGATGACATTACCTTTACGTCCCACATCTTCGGAGATCTGGATATAACGTATCGCGGAGACGACTACGATTTCTCCTGGGACTTCACGTTTTCCTGCAACGCGGAAACCTGCACCTTCGGCGGCAGCTTCACGGTTGGCGGCCAGACCTATCCGCTGGAAGGAATGGAAGAATAGCACTCTATCCAAAACACATTCACGCGAGAAGAGGGGGCCTTCCGGCTCCCTCTTCTTTTTGCATATCAATCCATCCCGGAGCGGGTTCCCTGCTGACATAAGGCCCGTTATGAAAAGCGCACTTCGGAAAAACGCCCCTCTCCCCAAGAAAATGAAAAGACCCGAGGCACGGACGCCGAGGGAGGGCCGATGAGGACACGGACGTCCTTCAGCGGCCCTTGCAGATAAAGTAACGATCACAGAGAAAGCCCAGCCCCTCGTCCCGGCTGTGCCGGGAAGCGAGCGCGCGGGTGGGTGCAGGGAGGGGGCCACGTGCCTCCTCCCTGCAAAGCCTCCACATGGCGCCGGCATGTGACGACAAAACGCGTTTTAGATATTCTCCGCCACCGCCTTCCCGAACTCGGAGCACTTGAGGAGCGTCGCCCCCTGCATGAGGCGCTCCAGGTCGTAGGTGACCTTCTTCTGCTGGATGGTCTTCTCCAGCCCGCGGATCACGCCGTCTGCGGCTTCCTTCCATCCCATGAACCGCAGCATCATCTCGCCCGAGAGGATGAGCGACCCTGGATTCACCTTGTCCTGGTCCGCGTACTTGGGCGCGGTACCGTGCGTCGCCTCGAAGACCGCCTCGCTGTCGCCGATGTTCGCGCCCGGCGCCATGCCCAGGCCGCCCACCTGCGCGGCCAGCGCGTCGGAGAGGTAGTCGCCGTTGAGGTTCGGCGTGGCGATCACGTCGTACTCGTCGGGGCGCAGGAGCACCTGCTGGAACATGCTGTCCGCGATCCGGTCCTTGATGACCACCTTCCCCGCGGGGGCCTTGCCGTTGTGCTTTTCCCAGAGCTCGTCCTCGGTGATGGTCCTGTCGCCGAACTCCGCGCGCGCAAGCTCGTAACCCCAGTCGCGGAAGGCGCCCTCGGTGAACTTCATGATGTTGCCCTTGTGCACCAGGGTGACGCTCTTCCTGCCGTTCTCGATGGCGTACTTGATGGCGCTCCGCACCAGGTTCTTCGAATTCGTTACGCTGATCGGCTTGATCCCGATGCCGGAGTCGCCGAGGATATCCTTGCCGAGCTCCTTCTTGATGAAGTCGATGATCCGTTTCGCCTCGCCGCTGCCTTCCTTCCACTCGATGCCGGCGTAGACGTCCTCCATGTTCTCGCGGTAGATCACCATGTCGATCTTCTCGGGCGCTTTCACGGGGCTCGGCACGCCGCCGAAGTAGCGCACGGGCCGCACGCAGGCGTAGAGCGACATCACCTGCCGGAGCGTGACATTGATGCTGCGGATGCCGCCGCCCACCGGCGTGGTGAGCGGACCCTTGATGGCCACCTTGTACTCGCGGAGTTTTGTCAGCGTTTCGTCGGGAAGCCAGCTCCCGGTCTGCGTGAACGCCTTCTCGCCGGCGAGGACCTCCATCCACTCGATCTTCCTCTTCCCGCCGTAGGCCTTCTCCACCGCCGCGTCCAGTACAATCTTCGTCGCGCGCCAGATGTCCGGCCCGGTGCCGTCGCCCTCGATAAAAAGCACCACGGGATTGTCGGGCACGCTCAACTTTCCCTTCTCGTACTGTATCTTCTGTCCGCTCATATCGCTCTCTCTCGAAATTAAATTTTGCCACATTTGCCGCACACCCGCGCCTATTTTCAAGACTTTTTTACGGCAGGGGGTGATATGAATGCGCTGCCGTTCGGGGCCCGCACCGCCGGCACGTTGCTTCACGGCGGCACACACCCGCGGTATAAACTGTCCCGCCTCTGTACGATACCGATCGCCGCTGGCACCGGACCCGTTCCCGGCGGGCGCATGGTCCGCACTGTCGGCTGGTTCCGTCCCGGGGACGATAATTATCGGGTATTTATTTGTTGCGTACTTTTATGGACCGGCATAGAGTTACTCCGCACTACAGCACGGGGATGAAAAACATTCACGCTCACGGTATGAGTTGGCTGAGGAGAGGCGAAACTTGTCCACGTACCGCCATAGGTGAGAAATAGTAACTGCATCACACGACTGGATTCCCGCCTGCGCGGGAATGACATTAAAGAATGTGCAGCGTATATTAAAAAAGTGTAAAGGAGGGTGTGATGATGCATGGTTTTCGGAAGATGATTATTTTTTCATTATGTGTACTCGTTGTCCCGGCATTCCTGTTCTCCTGCAAGAAGTCCCTGGGCGACCGGTGGGTGAATTCAACGTCGAACATAACGCTGTATGCCGACGCCAGTGAAAACAGCGGCATGGTGACGCTGGTGCCCGGCGGTGAAAAAGTCGAAGCTTTGCGGGAAACCGGCGACAGGCGCTATGGTAATGATATCAGGTGGTTCGAGGTAAGGTGGAACGGCAAAATCGGATGGACGCAGGGTCATAATCTTCAATCGACGCCCGTGCAGGCTCAGGATACGCCCGCGCCCGTGGCCTCGTTCCCGGCGGAGACCATCATCCCGCTCCCCGAGCTCGAGGCGGCGGCGAAGGAGTTCTATGAAAGCAGGTTTAAGAAAGAGCTGGGAGAATTGCAGGCCCAGATGATCGAGCACATGGTCGGCAAGCTCCACAAGTTCGGCTACGCGGTGAAATACAAGACGGGCGATTTTGCCGTCGTGAAGCACGGGGAATCTTTCGGCGGTCCTTCGACTGATATCAACACCTATACTCACGCCGACGCGCTCTGGCAGAAGAAGGACGGGAAGTGGAGCGAAGTGATACCCACGGGAGGATGGGGCGACCAGATGTACCTATACCAGATGAACAACGATGAGTTCCCCGACCTCCTCGTGAGGAAATGCGTATCGGACAACTGTACGCTCACTGTCCACCTCGGGAAGGCCGATGGAACTTTCCAGGAAGTTCAATCGCACGGCGGTGAGGGAGCAAACACCTTTCCCGATTACGTAGGTCCCGTGATGAAAATCGGGAAATGCGAAACCACGTCCGTGGAATATACGGAGGGCAATGCAAAGTTCCTCATCTCCTTTGATTGCGCGAAGAACATGCTGGTGAAGACGAAGAAGTAACGCGGCAAACAGCGCCGCATATATGCTTGACACGTATCGCGCGAGGGGAGATGTAATCCGGGCGGGGCGCGGCAGCCACGTTTTTCCGGCAGGTTGATATGGCGATCATCCACATCGACGAGGTGTTCCACATCAGGGCGGCCCTGAGCGACGCCCGGGGCCACACCGCGGGCAACCCGCACAGGACCATCGCCCTGCCGAAATCGATGACGCTGAACGACCTCGCGGAAATGATCGTCGCCGCTTTCGGATTCGAGCTCGACCACACGTTCGGGTTCTACGACAACATCGCCAACCCGCCGAACTCCCGGGAGGCCTTCGAGGTCCTCTCCGACATGCGGGGCAGATCGGGATACCCGGGCGTGAAGAAAACGCGGCTCTTCCGCGTCTTCACGGAAACCGGGAAAAGGATGCTTTTCCTTTTCGACTACGAAGCGGGATGGCGGTTTGTAACGGAGCTGGCCGATATCCTCCCGGTCGATCCGAAGAGCCGCTACCCGAAGATCGTCGAATCGGAAGGAGAGGCGCCACGGCAGTACCCGCTTCCGGATGAAAAGAACGGGGACGATGACGACAACGCCTGAGCGGCACGCTGGCATAACACAATAACGAGGTACTCCATGAAAGATCTTATCATACTCGGGGCCGGCCCCGCGGGCCTCACAGCCGCAATTTACGGAATGCGCGCCGGGCTCGATCTCCTGGTGCTGGAAAAGTTTTCTCCCGGCGGCCAGGTGGTGAACACCTACGAGGTGGAGAACTATCCCGGCTTCGCGGAACCGGTCCCCGGCTGGGACCTGGTATCCGCCATGGAAAACCAGGCGCGCCGTCTCGGCACCGAGTTCGCGACGGGAGAGGCTGTAGAAGTCACGAGGGACGATAATTCTTT
>JAGODF010000099.1 GCA_017998375.1 Spirochaetota bacterium | reverse complement strand
TCCTGGTGTCGACGCCCTCAATGCCGGGGACGCCTCCGTCGCGCAGGTACTCGCCGAGAGATCCCGTGGCCCGGAAGTTCGAGTAGTTCTTCGCGTATTCCTTCACCACGAAGCCGGCGACCTGTATCTTCCCCGATTCCACGTCGTCGGGATTTACGCCGTAGTTCCCCATCATGGGGTAGGTCATGGCGATGATCTGCCCGCTGTAGGACGGGTCGGTGAGGACCTCCTGGTAGCCGCTCATCGAGGTGTTGAAGACCGCCTCGCCGAGCGACTCCACGGCGGCGCCGAACATCGATCCCTCGAATTCGGTGCCATCCTCGAGTATGAGATACGCGCGCGTGTGCATTGATCATCCTGCCATGGGTCTGGGTGCACGGGCGGGGCGGTAGTATGCCGCATGAACCGGTGGCAACCATATCTTTTGCGCGGAAAAGCTGTCAAATACATATTTAGGCGCCCCTTCCCGATGACGGTTATTTAACATGTGGGAAACGCCGCGGGTGAAGGTTTCTTCTAATAAAATAATTGTTGAATTTGACCGCCTTAGTGGTAGCATTCGCTGTTTCATAACTTCATCCGCCGGGGGCCATCATCCATGAGAACCGAATCCGTATCGTCCTTCAAAACCCGTTTTTGTATCTGCCTGATATGCGCCGCTGCCTGGTCGGCGCTCGTTACCGGAAGCGCCGCCGCCGCGCGGTTCGAGTACGCGCCCTTCGTCCCCGCCGATGACAGGATATACGTCGAGACCGCGCCCCTGTCCGGCTTTATGGGCGACGTGAAGAAGTTCTATGCCGCCCTGCGCGGCCCCCAGGCCGAGAACGAGATCATGTTGCTGGGCAACGCCCTGCGCGCGAAGATCGGTATCAACCCCATGGACCCCGACCACCTCAACGCGGCGGGCGTCCAGGCCGACAGGCCTCTCGGCATGGCCTTCGAAAAGATCGATGCGTTGTCGAAGAAGGCCGTGCCCGCGATCAACGCCCCGAAGGCGCAGGATACCCCCGGCGAATGGACCGTCTTTCTTCCGTCCCGCAACTCCGCGACGCTCTACAAAAACTTGAAGCTCCTCTTCGAGAAACGGAAGGCGGAGCCGCCCCGGGGTGCCGCCAGCCAGCAGCAACAGGAGGGCCCTCCCGTGCGGGAGCTGGTCCGCGGCTCGCTCTTTCAGGTAGGAGAGGGAAAAATGTTCGTGGGAAAGGGCGGGAGCTTCGTGGTTCTGGCCAGCTCGAAGAAGCGCGCGGTTATATCGGTGAAAAAATCGCGTCGCCCGCTCGCGGAGATCGACGAGTTCCTCGCCTTCAAGAAGCACATATCGTCCCGTTACAAGGACACGGGCGCCACCATGCTCTCGTACGTGAACAACAAGGGGATCGGGGCTGCCTACCTGAACCAGATACTGTCCGGGGACAAGGGGAAGGGCGCCGCGGAGAACCCGATCGTCGCCGAGAGCAGGCAGAATCTCCTGTGCGAAGCCGGCGTCTGGATGATGGACGCGGCGGGCCTGCGCGTCCACAACGACAGCCTCTATGCCCAGGGATACCTCTCGGACATGGAAAAGGTCCTGCCGCTCATACTCAACAACAGGAGGACCGGTGTGAGCGCGGACCATTACGGGAAAATCCCGGCGGCCTACGCGAACCTGAACTTCAGTGTGAACGGGTTGATGCGCATCATCGAAAAACTCCAGCCCGATGCCATGCGGAGCTTCGACTCCATGAACCAGCAGTTCAAATCGGGCACGGGAAAGGACCTGCGCGCCGACCTGATCGAAAGCGCCACGGGAAACATCTCCCTCCTCATGACGAAGCTTCCGGATTTCAACGACTCCCAGGCGATCGAGAAGTGGGACATGTCGATCCACCTCGGGTACCGCCCCGAAAAGCGCGCGGATATCTCGGCGATATTCGGAATCATCGCGGACTCGGAGACGAAGAGGGGGGGCGATACCAGATACGAGAAGCAGAAGATCGGCGGCGAGGATGTCTGGGCCATCACAACGGTGAAACAGGTGAAGCAGCCGGTGCGTGACCGCATGCCGAAAAACCAGGATCCATGGAATCAGCAGAACCAGCAGCAATTGCAGAATCAGCAACAACAGCAACAGCAGGATCAGCAGCAGGCGCAGGACCAGCAACAAAACCAGCAGCAGGTCCCGCCCGCCACGGTCTCCACGACCACGTACCTTCACCTGGGCACCGACGAGGCGGTGCTCTCGTTCAGCAAAAAGTACCTCGAGGTCATGCTCCCGAAAAAGTTCGAGCGTATCGGTGAGCCGATCGCTACGCGCCTCATGGGCGTGGGTCCCCGGGATCTCGACAGGACCTATCTCCTGGCGTATCTCCGTGTCGACGCGGTGATTGAGTTTCTGAAGACGTCGCCCTTTATTTTCTTCGCCGCACCGGTGATGCCGTACATCCAGAACATGAGCGACATCTCCGTCGCCTCAAAGCACGAGGGCGATGTGATCTACAGCACGTTCAACCTCAAGCTGAAGGAGGGAGCGGGGTTCCATTGATGCAACAAATGGATCCTCGGATGCACGCGGATTAAGGCAACCACTGAGGCGCAGAGGCACAGAGGAAAAGGCAAAAGACGGGGTTTCACGCGGAGCCGCGGAGGCACGGAGAGAAGGGCAATGGCAGTGTTTCACTCAAGGTCCTGAATGAGTATTGATAACAGGTCCCCCTCTCTTGAGGGGTGGAGGCATGGTTTTCCTGCTCGGCGGTTTTTGCCTGATGGCAAATGCCCTGATAATCCAGGACGAGGTCAACAATAAGCTGCGCAGGGACGAGCACTATCCCAAATCCGCGCTGTTAAAAAAATTGACAACCGGAGGATCCGATGCAAATCAGGAAAATCCCATTGATAATTGGATTATTCTTTCCGGTATTCGGATTTTTTTTGTGTTTCTCAAGTATGGACAGGACCGGCCCGGATCCGTGCAGGACCAAATACCCTGTCGTATTTGTTCACGGGATCGCTTTCAGGGACAGGACGGTTCTGGCGCGCTACTGGGGGGATTCGGTCGATTACATAAAAAAATCCGGCGGCAGGGCGTATTACGGCGGGCAGGACGCGTTCGGAACCATACAGGAAAACGCGGCCGCGTTGAAAAAAAGGATCATGGAGATCATCGATACGACGGGCTGCGGAAAGGTCAACATCATAGCCCATTCGAGGGGCGGCCTTGAATCTCGGTACATGATTTCGAAACTCGGCATGGATGGGCATGTCGCGAGCCTGACGACGATAGCCACGCCCCACCGGGGCAGCGTGATGGCGGATGTCATCATGAAACGGCTGGAACCCGGCAGTTATCTTGCCGACGCGGTCGATTTCTACGCCAGGGTCATCGGCGACAGGAAGCCCGAGAGCTACAACGCCGGCATGGATCTCACGGTCGAAAGAATGAAAAAATTCAACGCGGATGTCCCCGATTCAAAAAATACTTATTACCAGAGTTACGCCGCCTGCATCGACAACGCATTTCCCAATCCCCTCTGGAAGCGGATGTATTCGATCATGAAAAAATACGAGGGAGAAAACGACGGGCTCGTTTCGGTCGAATCGGCGAAATGGGGCGAATACCGAGGAATGGTCGACTGCAGGGGGAAAAAGCTTGTATCACACGCGGACATCATAGGCATGCACTTGATTACGGGCAGCTTCTGTTTCAAGGCCCCGGAATTTTACGTGAACCTCGTTCACGAATTGAAGATCAAAGGATATTGATGCAACGGCCCCAGCGGTTGGCGCCGGATTGCGCTACCCCGCGCGCATATCACAGAGAAACGCGAAGTTGAGGTTGCGCCCGGCGTCGCCGCGCCTGTGGGAGAAGTAATGAGGATCAAGCAGGGTGCACCGCTCCGCGTTGAAAATGTTCGCGGCGCGGACGCCCTCCGCGCGCAGCGCCGACTCGACGTTCTTCCAGAGGCTCAGGTAGATGCCGTCGTCGCGAAGCGAAACGTCGTCCGGGAAGAACTGCGCCACGTCCTCGTTCACGCGGTAGGAATCCGGACCTATCGACGGCAGGATGAACGCTGAAAGCGCCACCGGATCGCACCCGTACTTCTCCTTCATCATCCTGACGAGCCTGCCGGTGATGTTCGCCCGGCAGCCCTTCCATCCCGAATGCACCGCGCCGAGGACACGCCGCTCTTCATCGACGGCAAAGACCGGCACGCAGTCGGCGGTGCGGATCACGAGGCAGAGGTCCGGGAGGTTCGTGATAATTCCGTCGGCGTCGGCCGCCCAGGGAAGGTTCTCGTCCGGATACCTGTCCGCGACGATGATATCGTCCCCGTGGACCTGGTTCAGCATCACGGTGTCCTTCTCCGCGATGCCGGTGACTCCCCCGATGAGAAGTTTCTCCTTGAGACGGATGCCTTCGGGATTTTCGCCGTAGTCGATGCGGTTGATCGTCCTGGGGACGACGCCCACCCGGACATCGTCCAGGTCCTCGAACTCGCCGATGCCGCGCTCCGCCTGGATGAATTTCATCATCTTCATTCGATCCTGCCCGGGTGCGTGCCCCGGAATTCGACAAGCTTACCGAGCACGAACTCCGCTATCCCCTTCTCGATGGTCGCCGCGCTTTTCCTGAATCGCTCGATGATCCTGTCGGCGGGGAAGAGGCCGTCCGGGACGAGAATCGCCGTCGCGGGCATGGAGCCCATCGCGCGCGAGTCGTCGATTTTTTCATGATCGAAGCCGGTATCGTCCTTCCAGGTGAGAATGCGCTCGTTGCCGTAGCGCTCGTAGCAGAGCTGGAACCCGCGGACGCCGCCGCTATCGTCCTCCCACACGATCAGCTCGAAGTAGTCGTCCTCGAACCACCGGCGGTGGTACTTTTCCTTTTTCTGCGAGATTCCTTTCAGCTCTGTGAGCATTGGGAGTTCCGTAAGTTTACAGGCTATCCAAGCCCAGCGTCACCGTAGAGGCACTCGCTATCCTCGTTGAAGCCGAGCATACGAAATCCCGTGGTTTCGATCAGGCATTCTGCCTTCCCCTCAAAGCAGATGGAGAAAAGGTTGTCGTATTTGAGCAGCTCCTTCACTGGGTTATGGCACGTCAGCCTGTTGTACTCAACCAGGATGGTTATCGCCTCCTGTTTCGATATCCACTTCGGATTGGAGGGGCTCCCCCATCTGAAGCCGGCAAAGCCATCGTGCAGGCAGAATTTCCTGTCGGGGAAGCGGTGCAGCATGGTGTCAAATTCGGTCATATTCATTAGG
This sequence comes from Spirochaetota bacterium, assembly GCA_017998375.1. Classification (GTDB taxonomy): domain Bacteria; phylum Spirochaetota; class UBA4802; order UBA4802; family JAGODF01; genus JAGODF01. Next base: position 6,902 of record JAGODF010000099.1, on the reverse strand, counting down.
GCATCGGCGTTGGTCACGGGATGGCGGCGTTTACCCTCACAGCGTGATGTCGAACCGCCGGCGCTTCTCGAAGCCGGAGATCGTCCGGTAGCCGGCGCCCTTCAGCATCTCCACGGCGCGGGGGAACTCGTGCGCCACCTCGCCGGGCTCGTGCGAGTCGGAGCCGAGCGTCACCGGCACGTTGAGCGAGAAGAGCAGGGCAACGATGTCCGCCGAGGGGTACATCTCCTTCACGGGCTTCCGCAATCCGGCTGTATTGATCTCCACCGCCACGCCGCCCGGCGGCATTCCGCGGAAGACGGACGATATCTCATCCCGGAAGTCGCGCGTTGCGCGGTGCCCGAACTTTTTCACCAGGTCGAAGTGGCCCACGATGTTGAAGCGTCCCGAGGAAACCAGCCCCTTCATCAGCCCGAAGTAACGGCGGTAGATATCGTCGATATCGCGCTTCGCGAAGCCGTCAATGTAATCCGGGTGATCGAATGCCCAGTCGTCGATGAAGTGGCACGAGCCCGTGAGGTAGTCGATGCGCGGGTCGGTGAAATAGCGCTCGTCGAAGGTGGAGTGGAGCGGGTAATCCACCTCGAAGCCCACGCGCACCTGTATCGCCCCCCCCGCCGTGTCCCGCGCGGTTTCGACGAGGGCGATATACTCCTCGGTCTGCGCCTCCGTCATGGTGATGCCCTCCCTGAGGTGCTCCGGGAGCGGCGCGTGGTCGGAAAAACCGATTTCCGCCAGGCCCGCGTCAATTGCAGCGCGCACGTAGTCCCCGGGGCTTCCCGTGGCGTGGCCGCACAGCGGCGTGTGGTTGTGGTAGTCGACGAGTCCCATCAATACCCGTGGCGCGAGTAGAAGAACGATATCTCGGCGATGCGCGGGTCCGCGGGGCCGGTCCGCTTCACGAGGAACTTGTCCACCCGGTCGTCGTCGGCGTGGGAAATTATGGAAAGGACGTACCAGAGTGGCGGCACCTTGTACGCCGGCGCCTCGCCAGGCGCGGGCCGCACCATGAGCTGGGTATTGCTGAGCTGCGAAAGGTTCAGGGGCTTGAACTCGCTGTAGTCACGGAACTTCGAGTCGTTGATGTCGTAGAAAAACGGGTGGTGGAGGTAGAGCACCAGTGTGCGCTTCCGACGCAGGTAGAGCGCCATGATCTCCACGTCGCTCAGTTCCACGTGCCTGGGCCGAAGGACCACCCGGTCGATGTTCTCGAGGTCCGCCGCGTAGGGATAGAGCGACAGGAGGAAGCGCACGTGGTTGGGGCCCCTGACGATGGTGCGCGCCCCGGGACAGGCGAGAACGGGATGGACGATGTCAACGGACCAGGCTCCGCGCTTGAACCGGTCCGTGCGGTACAGCCGGCTGAACCGGTTTGCCAGCAGGCTGTCGATTTCCGCAGACAGGTCCTCGTCGATGTCGCCCACCTCGGTCCTGATGTCCAGGTCCCTGAGCGTCCTGTATTCCGTGTAATCCCTGAAATCGAACATGTTTCCGATTATCCCCGCGCGATGGATTAATACTACAGCGTTTCCGGCGATTATGCAACATTTTTTTCCGTGCGGGCCCTTGTGCGCATTCCTGCGCGGCGCGGGAAATATTGGCGTTGTATCGGCAGGAAAGTACTTGTCAAATGTTTTACCGGATGCGAGTATCGTTTCATGAAGCGGCGTCCGCTCCGCGGAAGCCCGGAGCCCGTCCGGCGACTATTTTGCCGGGCGGTTGCACAACACCAGGATTGCATGGAGAGCGCAATGATCGACACGAAGCTCCTTGAGATACTCGCCTGTCCCGCATGCAGGGGCGACGTTGAGTACGACGCGAAAAACGAGAAGATAACCTGCACGGAGTGCGGCAGGAAGTATCCCGTACGGGACGGCATACCCGTCATGCTCGTAGAGGAGGCGGAAGCCCCCGCCGGGACCGTGTAATTCTTATTGACAAAAAGCCGCTCCAGGGGCGCACTTCACCCCTGCGCGAGGGCGTTTAGTATTCAGAAACAAAACAACGGGAGCGCGGATACCCAGGGGTTGTAGAGCATTGCCCCGCCAAAATCATCCTTTCTCTGTGCCTCCGCGCCTCTGTGGCTGCCTTTCCCGTGGCCGTTGAAGGCAGAGTCGTCATTATAGCACAATGCCGTGAGTTGCAGTATCTGTCCACCGCCGGGACTTACTACGCTGACCAGGAGATTCGCAATGCGCAGAGAAGATCTATCGCTGAAAAATATCGTGTGGTATATCATCATCGGTTTTTTCACCCTCATCATCGTCATTTCCTTCGGCATGCCCGATTTCCTGTCGAGGATTGGCGGAAACGAGAATATGGTCGCCATTGTGAACGGCGAAACCATCGACCGCCTCGATTACGTACGGTTCCGCGACAACCTCGCCCGCGGATTCAATGTCAAGGATATGAACGACAAGGACGCGGCCCGCTTCATCCTCAACTCCCTCATCGAGAGCAGGCTCCAGATACAAAGGGCCGGCGAACTCGGCATCACCGTGTCCGACGACAGGGTCAGGGGCTACATCAAGTCCATACCCATGTTCAAGAACAGCCTGGGCTCCTTCGACAACGAACAGTACAAGCGCTACCTGGACCACTACAACTTCTCCAAGTCTGATTACTTCTTCTACATAAAGGAAAACCTCATCAGCAATGAGTTCTACGTTCTCGTTGAGGCGGGCGTCGCCGTGTCGCCGGACGAAGTGGCGGGCGAGAGCGCCATAGAGAATTCCCAGGTGCAGGTGCAGTACGCCTATATATCGAACTGGAACCTCAGGAAGCTTTTCCGCAACGATACCGCGGTGAGCGCGGACGAGGTCGCCGCCGAGATGAAGGCTTCCGGCGCCGACGGAACGCAGGCGATGGTCAAAATGGAAGCGAAAAAGCTCGATGCGCTCAAGGGGAGGGTGATGGCGCAGATAGACAACTACTCCCGGCAGGGCAAGCCATTCGCCGAGGTCGCGCGCCAGTTCGGCGGCGAGGTCTCCCTGTCGCCGGTCTTCCGCATCGGTGACAATCTCCGGGAACCCGGGAAGGCTTCGAAACACCTCGCCGAGCTCGCCACGGACAGGGTGTTCCTGGAGGACTGCCTCATCCTGGAGTCGGGCAAGACGTCGCGCGCCATTCCCTCGATGGAGGGCATCCTGATATTCACTCCGGTTAAAAAGGAAGTGACCTTCACCGAGCCCGATCCCGAGAATTATGCGCGCATCCACAAAAAGTTGTTGAAAGATCGCATGAATGCGGTATACGCGTCAATGATGGGCTCCTTCAGGCAGAGGGCGCGGATCACGGTGAACCCGAAGTTCGCGGAAAACTAACGTTCAGGAGACGGCGGTATGAACATCAATGCCGAGTATATAAATCCCTTCCTCGAGGCCGCCAGCGCGGTTTTCAAGTCCGTCATGGGGGTTGATCTCCGTCGGGGGAAGCTCTCCATAAAGGAATACCCGGAGCCGGCCCACGAGGTGGCCATCATAATCGGCATCACCGGCGCCGTCACCGGCGACGTGGTCTACAGCATGAGCTACGGCATGGTGTATAAAATAGCGAACATCCTCGCCCCGGGGCTTTCCGAGGATCAGGTGAAGAACGAGTACAAGGACATCGTGGGCGAGCTCGCCAATATGATCACCGGCAACGCGATGAACCTTTTCGCGTACTCGGGAAAACGCATCGAGATGACCACGCCGACGGTCATCGACGGAAAGAACTTCACCATCACCATGGTAAAGCAGACCACACTGGGGATCAACCTCTACAGCCCCTTCGGCCAGCTGGAGATGAACGTCGCGCTGAAGTAGGCCCCTACTTCTCGTACCTGAAATATCTCTTTTCCAGGGTCTTCAGCTCCCGCTTCACGCGGCGCAGGAGGGGGGATTTGTCGAAGTGCTTTTCCCCGGATTCCGCCTTGCCGATGAATACCTTGTAGACTTTCCGCGAGACTTCCACGTCGCGCACTTCCGGGTCCTTCTCGTAGACCTGGCCTATCAGAAAATAAGCGTCATCCACGGTCTCGCGGTCTCCGTAGTGTCGTATCACCCGCACCGCCGAGTCCAGGGCCTGGCGGCCCTTGCCGTCGTCGAGGTAGACCTGCCCGGCCCTGATGAGGGAATCGTCCGCAAGGGCCGTCTGGGGAAACTGGACGGCGACCCGTGAAAAGAGCGCGATGGCGTCGGCCCTGTTGCCCATCCCCAGCCGCGCTTCCGCCTGGTGGAAGAGAGAGGCGGGATACTCACCTGATTCCGTCGGAACCACGCTCATGTCGTCGATCGCCTTCTTGTAATCGCGGAGCCGCATGTTCGCCTTGCCAGAGTAGATCATGGCGCTGTGCAGCTGCGCCGACTGCGGGTGCTTGCTCTTCAGCTCCGCGAACGACTTCACCGCCGCCTCGTACATCCCGGAGTTGAAGAAATCTACTCCCGTCCTGTAGAGGGCGTCATCCGCCGTTCCGGCGCCCGCCTGTTTCTTTGCCGTTGATTTTTTCCCGGGGGACGCGTTCCCTTCGTTCGTAATGCGTTCACTGCCCCGGCTAATGGTCCTTTTCCTGGTCGATATGGGGTCCGCGTTGACGGGCAGTGGCTCCTGCGGCACCTTCCCGCCGCTGATGATGGTTTTCAGAATTTCCTCGGTGCGTGCGCCCTGGCCCGTAACGGGAGGGGTAAGCAGGATGATCGACGAGAGCATGGCGAGAAGAATCGCGCCCGGTGGGCTGAACCGTTTCAATTAGATCACCCGTGAATGATTTTATTGCCGCGCTCCCGGCGGCCGAAGGCCGCCGGGAGCGCGATCAGTTCCTTTATCTATCAATCACTCCGGCGCCGCTGTCAAGCGGATTTGGCGAATTTTTGCGGTAGACGCGGACGGTCTTGCCGGATGCCGGCGCGGCGCCATCGTCGCGCGCGGCCGGGGCGCGGACGTCGCCGCGCTCCTTCCGGAGGACGACTCCTTCGCGGGACTCGTTCGATTCGAGGACTCCGGGGGCCGTGGTATCAGCGGCGTCCTTCTTTTTCAGGGTTCTCACGTCGGCCTTCGCCGGGGTTTCATCGGTGCGGTCTATCTCGGAGAGGCGTTCCTGTCCGGCGTCGGCGGTCGCGGCGGCCTTTGTATCGGTCTCGGGCTCCACGACGTTCTCGCTCACGGTGGGCTCCTGACCGGCCTGGGTGGGGAAGAGGATGCGCTTGAGTTCCGGATCGCGTATCTCGCTGACCTGGTCGCTTTCCACCAGGGTGCGGGTAAAGTTGGTCCGGCGTCCCTGCTTCACCAGAGTCTCAAAGATCTGGTTGGTGTTCGAGAAGTTCGGCGTCTGTCCCGTGCGGGCGGACTCCCTTCCCATGTAGATTCCCAGCCCTATGGCGCCCGCCACCAGGAGGAAGCCCAGCAGGTAGCCGGTCTGCTTGATGGTGTCCGAGGCGCGCTTGTCCAGGCCCCCCAGGGCGCCGTCAATGGCCGCGAGTATTCTGCTGAATATGTTTGGCATCGGCTGCGCTCAACTCCCGCCGTTCTTCGCGTCTAGTATAATGATAACGCCGCACTTTTTCAACCTTTCCGTCGTGAAGGGGCTCGATAAAATCCTGCGCGCGTCCCTGTCCGATATCACAGGGCAGCCCCGGAGGCTGCGGACCGCCACCGCGTAGTAGGGCCGGCTGCCCGCCTTCCGGTGCTTCATCGCCTCGTCCTCGTTGCGGCAGTAGGCCGCCATCCCGGTGGCGCCGGCGTGGCGTCCCGACACGAAGGGGCGGCCGTAGATTTCCAGGCCGTGCTCGTTGAACACCGAGGGGAAGAGCATGGGCACCATGGAGAGGCCGCGCCCGTCGATCACCAGCCCGGTGTAGTCGGTGCGGATTTTCGCGTCGTCGCGCGAGGGAAAATCGTTCCCGGGGAATGTGTAGGGCAGGGCGGCGATGATATCGCCGAACGACAGCGTCGCCTCGGCGGAAGAGCCCAGGTGGCCGGCCGGCTTCTCCCGCACCTTCGCGGAGTGCATCAGCGCCTCAGCGAGTCGCGCCTGGGTGATATCGTGCTCCTCGATGGCGTCGCCCACGGTTTTCTCCGCGTCGATGCGGAGGGAGCGGACCGCGTTCACCAGGCGCTCCAGCGCGGCGTCCCTGGCTTCGCGGAAGGCGTCCATGCGGGCCCGGTTGAGGGTGGTGCGCGCCCCGTTGTAGGAGTCGGTGGGCGTCCCCCGGGGCGATATCACCGCCCGTGAATCGCCCGTGGCGGACACGGTGCCCTTTTCCCAGCTGATGATGCCCGGTCCCCGGTGCTCCACGAGGCCCCCGGCGCCTATCGCGGCGGTCGAAAAAGTGATAAGGAACAGTATTCCCGTGATATGTCGTATCATGGCTGATATTTGGTCGCGCGGTTTCTGTTTTGGGGCCCTCCTGGCCCGTTCTTTCCACTCCGTTGATGGAGGTGTATCATTGTATGTATCGGTATCTGAGGGGGAGAATCCGTAAAAAAAGACACTATCCGGTGAAAGGAAACGGGAGCGGGAGGGCGATTTACAGGCGGGCCAGGCGGTCCCTGAGGGCGGCGAGGTGCTTCCGCATTTTCCCCGCGGCGGCGATGATATCACCTGCCAGGAGGGACGCGGCGCGCGCGCCGTCCAGCTCGGGGTGCCGGGCCAGGTAGACCCGGGTTTTCCCCGTCAGCGGGCCCAGTACCGCGGCGATTTCGGGGCGCTCGGACTCATCGACGATCCTGGCGTCGTTTTCGGCGCCGCGGTCCGCCCCCAGCGCGAGGAGGCCGTCGATATCGGCGAGGGCCGCCTCGACGGCGGAAAGCAGCCTGGCGGGATTGTCCGCGGCGGCGCCCTTCGCGGCGCGGCCCAGTGTCTCCGGGAGTGGGTTGCGGGGTGCCTTCATCGCCGATACGGCGTCGCGGAGAGACATCTCGGC
>JAGODF010000098.1 GCA_017998375.1 Spirochaetota bacterium | reverse complement strand
TGTAGTGATACTACGATAAATCCACCGTCGAGTTTTGACGCAAACTCGCTTTCTTCGTCCTGCTTTGCCGGAGGCGCGACACCCCAGCTCGACCTCGACGGGCCGGTCGCGAACTGGACCTGGAACGATCCCCATGTCCTGAAAGTGGGCGATGAATACTGGATGTACGCGTCCGCCACGAATTACTTCGATTTCCCGGTGCGGCTCTATCGCCTCGTATCTTCAGACGGCATTTCCTGGAGCCTGAATCCCGCTACACCCGTCCTCGCCGACGCCGCGCCCGGTTCATGGGACGCGGGCGGGCTCGAGACACCGGCGGTGGTGTATTTCAACTGCCAGTATCATCTCTTCTACACCGGTTACCAGTACGAGGTCGATACGCCGGAGTACCAGGCGAACAGTCCCCTCGATTTCAGGATAGGCCATGCCGTTTCCGACGACGGTATCACCTTTACACGGACAGTGCGGAATCCCGTTGTCGCTCCCAGCGGAACCTCGGACAGCGATCCGTCGAACGACTGGTATGCCTTCATCGTCGGCGAACCGGGGCCGGTGGTGTACAACGGCGAGATATACCTCTACTTCACAACCGTAGGCGCCGACTTGGAAGTGATGGACTCGCTCCAGGTGATCGGTCTGGTTCGTTCGTCCGACGGCGCGTCGTGGTCGGCGCCGGAGCTTGCTTTCAAGCCGGACCAGTCTCTCTATCCGCGCACCGCCGACTGGGTGGGCTATTCGACTCCCAACGCGATCGTCATTGGCGGCGAGATGCACCTCTTCTTCGACGTGGCCCACCAGCCAGACGGCGGCTCGTGGCTCCAGCTCCACCTCCATCACGCGCGTTCCGCCGACGGGCGGACCGGCTGGACACAGGACGCGGCATATATCCGCAAAGCCGGTGACTTCGACTGGGCCGTGGACGAGATCCGCTCGCCGCATGCCCTGCTCGACGGCGATGTGCTCCGCCTCTACTTCGCGGGGCACGAGCTCAACGGCACTCCGCCGGAACATTTTGCCGTGGGGATGATGGAGTGTGGGAAGTGATAACATGGGTGCCTTTTGGGGCCGTTCTCCGCGCCCTCCGCGTCTCCGCGTGAGACATTATACCCGATTCCCCCCGTTCAGCCTCCCGTACATCGCCCGATTATTCTTGTAGATGCCCACGAACTCTTCGAAAAGTTCGTCGTAGATTTTTCGGTTTTTCGGATCGGGCTCAAATTTTGCAGTGTGTTTCACCAGGCCGGGTATGTCGACGAAGCCGATTTCACCCATGCCGACGAGCGCGAGGAACGCCGCGCCGCGCGCGTTCGCCTGCATCGGGTCCTCCACCTGGAGGATTGTCCTGTCCATGATGTCGGCGAAGATGCGGCACCAGGTGGCGGATTTGGCGCCTCCGCCTATCATGCTCAGATTCTCGAACTTTTGCCCGATGAACTTTTCCACGTACTTGAGACTCCACCGCGTGTTGTAGGCCACACCCTCGTAGCAGGCGCGGATCAGGTGGTCCACCGTGGTGGTCATGGATATGTTGAAGATGCCCGCGCGGAGCGTGGTGCTGTCCACGGGGCTCCGCTCGCCGTTCAGCCACGGCGCCATGATGAGCCTGTTGCTGCCGGCCGGGACCGACTCCGCGATCCTGTCCATCTCGAGGTACGGGTCCTTCACGGTGGAGCGTTTGCGCAGCAGGTTCCTGTGGAAGAGGATGTTTTCCTTCAGGAAGGAGAGCGCCCCTCCCGCCACGTCCTGCTCGTTGATGCACTGGTAGCGTCCCGGCACGGACGAGGGCAGCGAGGCGATGCTGTGGAAGAGGTCGGTCTTCTTGAACGGGACCAGGCACTCGATCCACGACGATGTGCCGATGTAGAGGTGCCCCTGGAAATCGTTCACCGCGCCGGAGCCCACAAGGGCGCACTGATGATCGGGCCCGCCCATCACCACCTTCACCGATGGCGGGAGGCCGAGCTCTTTCGCGACCCCGGGGAGGAGCTTCCCCGCGAAGTCGATCGAGCGGCGCATCTCCGGAAGCTTCTCCGCGTCGAAGCCGAATTTTTTTATGAGCGCATCGTCGTAGCGGATGTCGTTGATGTCGCGGATGTCGCTCACCCAGAAGAGGGTCATCGCGTCGAAGGAAGATACGCATTCCCCGGTGAGTCGCAGGTTGAAGTAGTCCTTGCTGCCGATGAACTTCCACGTCTTTTCGTAGATGTCGGGATGATGGCGCTTCACGTAGAGCAGGTGGGCGATATCGTCCTTGCCCGAGAGCGAGGGCCCTCCGCCGGTCTTGTGGATCCACCGGTAGAGGTTCGTGATACCGTAGCCCTCTATGTTGACGAGGCCCCCGGCAATCTCCCGTATGATACCCTCTCCGCGGGAATCCATCCAGGTGAGCGAGTTCATCAGGTGACGCCCGTCGCGGTCCACCGCCACGGTGCTGGAGAAGGTGCTGGAAACCGCGATGGCGGCTATGTCGGTGCGGCGCACCTTGCCGCGCCCGATGAGCTTCTTCGAAGCCTTCATGAAGGCGCGCCACCATTCCTCCGGGTCCTGCTCGGCGCCGCCCCCGGGAAGGAAGGTGATGCCGGTGGGTGCGAACTCGAAATCCACAATCTTCCCACGCGCCGACACGAGGGCAGTCTTGCACCCCGAGGTGCCGTGATCCAGCGCCAGCACGAAAGGCCCTTCGTTCGAGCGTTTCATATCGCCCCCATTTATTCCTGTAATAATACTTTATAAAAATAACCACAGAGGCACAGAGACACGGAGGGTAATAGATAATTGATGAAATACCTCTGCGCCTCTGTGCCTCTGTGGTTGCCGTTTTGATTGCTTTACTCCGCGCCTCCGCGTCTCCGCGTGAGGCCATCATCGTTCATCAGATATCGATGTGCGATACAGTCCCGTCCTCGTCGATCTTCTCCACCAGGAACCCGGAGAAGGAGCCCTTCTTCTGCGACGACTCGTCCTTCTTCATTATTTCCGGCATCAGCGCGATGAACTCCTGCGGGTTCACGCATGCCTCGGGGGGGAACACGCCCTTCATCCGTATCTTGCCCTGGTTCATCACGATCGCTCCCATCGCGGCGGGGATGCCAGTGCCCTCGCCGAGCGCCTGGCTCCGGGAGGCCATGTGCACTCGGTACTCCTGCTTCTTCCCGTCCTTCTTCCCCTTCGCGATCACCGTCACGCAGCCGCGCTGCTCGCCGAAGTTAGTCTCCTTCAAAATTCGCTCGCGCTCGCGGATGATGTAGGCGGTGGAGAACTCGGCCGGCACCACCGTCTGCCCCTTCACCGTGACCGCTTCCTTCGAGTGCAGGCCGAGCCCGCAGATGTCGCGCGTCAGGTTGTAGTACGGTTCGGGCAGCACGCTTCCCTTGTTGGTGACGCGCTTCAGTTTTATGTACTTGGGTATTGTCACCTGCTCGGGGTGCGGGTAGGGGTAGAGCGTCGATTCGCCGATCTCCGGGAAGTTGAACTTCTCGCGCAGGGCGATCCCGTCTTCCTTGAAGAACTTCACGTACTTCAGCTCGCCATCGAGGAACATCGGGATGTCTATGGACATGCAGTGGAAGCGGTGGCCGATGACGCCCTCGCCCTCGATGAGCTCGCCGCCGTGCGTGTGGAAGATGTCGATAGACTCGGTCTCGTCGAAGAGCGTGTCCGCGGCGAGCTTCGCGATGATGTTGGTGACGCCCGGCGAGCTTCCCATGCCGATGAGCGCCGAGATTCCGGCCTTCTTCGCGGCGTCGTCCATGTTCAGGATGTCGTAGGTGACGTCAACGTCGTCGCACACGTCCACGTAATCGATCTTTTCTTCGATGACCGCCGTGAGCACGGGCTTCACCGTGGAGTAGAAGGGGCCCACGCAGTTGAGCACCACGTCGCTTCCCCTGATCGCGTCTTTTACGCTCTTGATGTCGAGCGCGTTGAACTGCTTCACCGACACCTTCGGGCTCCCGAGTTGCGCCGCCATCTGCTTCGCTTTCTCGATGTTGTAATCCGCGATGACGACCTCCGAAAACTGGTGATGGTTCACCAGGGTGCGCACCGATACGCTTCCGACCGCGCCGCATCCACCAAGAACTGTTGCCTTTGCCATGTTGTTACCTCGTTATTGATGATAGGATAGCTATCAGCCAAATTGGATGATATATAAACTATGTTAATATTAACAAAGTTAAGAAAAAGATTGTAAACTGGCAACTACTTTTTTAAGAAAGATATTTTTTTATTAGGTGGCGAATGTGATGTGATATTAGTGTGTGTTGTCTAATTCCTGAATGGATCAGGAGATAGTTCATATAGATAACTATCTAGGGCATTTCGCCGATAAGGCGACTTTCCAGAATGATAGTTATCGGTGTTTTGGTATGCCAACTGCGCACCCACCGATAACTATCGCCTCTCCGTCGCGCCACAATACGGTACATACGAAACGCATGCACCTCCCGTGAGAATGCTCTTCACGGCATTCCGTTTGGCATAATGCCCCGCGGTGATATAGTACATATCGCCCTCCCGGCCGAGCAGTTCCCTGGTGATCGCCCCGATGCTCCGACCCCGCCCGCTGCGATCAAGCACCTCTTCCATGAGCTGCTCCATGAATTCTGCCTTGCGCCTGATGGCGGCGGTGCCGTCCCGGACCACGCCCAGGAGACTGCAGAAGATGGTATCGATATCGAGCTTTGACAGCTCCTTCAGTGTGGCCAGCGTCACCGGGTAGTCCTCGTCGAGCCGGAAATACTTGAGCTTCGTGCCGCAGAAGATATCGCCCGTGAAGAGCCACTTGTGAGAGGGCTCGTCGAAGCAGATGTGGTCAGGGGAATGCCCGGGTGCGGCTATCACCCTGAGCCGAGAGGTATCGGTGATGATTGCCCCTGGGAGCTTGGCGGCGCACGACGGATCCGGCCAGTCCCAGACGAAGCGCTGATAGAAGCGCAGCGGCATCCTCCGCGGCTCCTCGATGAAAGGGAGCGCGAGCGGATGGGCAAAGAACTCCGCGCCGAATGTGCGCTGGACAGCGCCGTCGTTGCCGATGTGGTCCTCGTGGTGGTGCGTGTGTAGCACCCTCCGGATCGTTTTCCCTCCCAGCGCCGGCAGAAATTCCTTTTGCGCGAAGATGGTGCCGGTGTCGACGAGCAGGTCATCCAGCATGAACGCCTGGACGGTATAGGGAACGTATCTCCCGATGCTCCTTCCCATCTTGAAGAGGGTGATAGGGCCTTCCTGTGTTATTTTCAGCATGATGATCCCCCCTGCCGTTTTTCCAGCCACGCCTTCACCACGCGGCCGGTGCCGAAGGGCCAGCTTTTGAGTTTCTCCGCGGGCACGAGCTTCACTTCCGCAATCTCGTCGCTTGTACGGATCTCCCCGGACGCTTTCACGTGGTAGGCGATGAGGATCTGGTTCGCTTCGAAGAAGGAAAAATTGCCGAGAAATTCAACAATCGACGAATCAAGCCCCAGTTCCTCGCGCACCTCCCGCAGCACTCCCTGGTCGGGATGCTCGCCTTTTTCCAGGAAGCCGGTCACCAGACCGAACATGTTCTCCGGCCAGCCGGCGTTCCGCGCCAGGACGATACCGTCCACGTGCTCGATGATGGCGGCCACAATGGGCACGGGATTGTCCCAGTGAACGAATCCGCAGTCGCGGGAAGGGCAGGCCGCGCGCTGGCGCCCGTCGATATCGCGCTTCTCGATCGGCGACGCGCAGTACGGGCAGAATTTTATTCCTTTCATTGTATATCCTCCGCGTGAAACTATGCCGTTGCACGGCTAGTGCTTTTCGCTCCGTCTTTGCATGCCGGCGCCATGCGAGGGTCTTGTTTTTCCTTACTGTCATCGCGAGCGTCCCTCGTCTTCGCTCGGGATGACCCGGGTTGGTCATGGTGGACAGTTTCGAACCATGACCATCGACTTCGCTCGAGATGACTCGGCATTGTCATGGTGAGCGGAGTCGAACCAGGGATCACCACGTCGGCCTGCGGCCTCCTCGTGATGACACATTGACGCAACATACTGCGTTAGCCAATGCCGTAGCCGATACCCTCCGTGCCTCTGCGCCTCTGTGGGTGCCGTTTACTTTTTCCGCGCTGACAGCGTCTCCCGGAACTCGTCCAGCCAGCGGCGACGCGTCTCCTGGCTTTGGATACCGTACTCAACGATTTTCACGTGGAGCGGGTCCACGCCACGGCGGAGCATGTCATCCCTCGCCGCCGTGAGGTCCCTGATGGTTTCCTCCACGGAAAGGGACTGTCGGTCAACCTTCTCCAGCGCTTCCTTCTTTTTCAGGTGGCCAATGAAGTTGCAGCGTATGAAGAAATCGTCCTTGCGGAAGAATTCGTAGCGGAAGGTGCGCTCCTCGCCGTCGCCGCTCCTGAGCCACTCCAAGAACTCCCTACGGCCGCTTTCGGTGATAGTGTAGACGTTCCGGCTGGGAGCCCCTTCCCGTGCCTCAACCGATTTTGCTATGAGGCCCCGGGCCTCAAGCTTGCCGAGCGCGGGATAGAGCTGGTTGTCGTTGATTCCGAACTCCGAGAATATCTTCGCCATGGGGCCTTTTTTCAGCCCGTAACCGTGGACTGGCCCGTCCATCAGCCAGCCGAGTATCATGTGGGGCAGGGACATGACGCCTCCTCTATATTAATGTTAATATATATTACATATAATATATGTCAAGAATTATTCGGGGCAGAGCATGCATCAAGGCGATAACTATCGTCCATGGCGGGTACAATTTCATTTGACGCGGCGCTTCCCGCATGCATACCATCACCACCATGCTGAAGTCATATAAAATCACGTCGGGCGCCATTGTAGAAGCTCCGGATGAGAACGGTGATGTCCTGATCTACGTGAATCCCACGATCGAGGAGAAGGATCTGCTCATCGGGAACTGGAACATCGACTCCCACACCCTTCAGTCCGCGCTGGACCCCGATGAGCAGTCGCGCCTCGAGTTCGAGCCCGACCACGCGGCCATCATCCTCAAGCGCCCGCAGAACTACTCGGGAGGGGACCAGTTTCTGTTCAAGGTTTCCTCAATGGGGCTCTTCTGGTACAGCGACAGGGTTGTCATCATCCTCATGGAGGACATCAAGCTCTTCGACGGAAAGCTCTTTTCGAGGGTGCAGTCAGTGAAGGACCTCGTGCTGCGGCTGATACTCCGCACCATCTCCCATTACATCGACCACCTGAAGGTCATCAACATGATCTCCGATTCGCTGGAGCAGAAGATCAACGCGTCGATGAAGAACAAGTACCTTATCAACCTCTTCACGCTCGAGAAGAGCCTGGTCTACTACCTGAACGCCATCAACGCGAACGCGTTCGTCATCGAGCGGATAAGGAACAACCGCGCCCGCCTGGCGCTCACCGAGGAGCACCTGGAGATGCTGGACGATATCATCATCGAGAACAACCAGTGCCACAAGCAGGCGGAGATCTACTCCAACATCCTGGCGGGCCTCATGGACGCGCGCGTCTCCATCGTCAGCAACAACCTGAACATTCTCATGAAGACGCTGAACCTGGTCACAATAGGCATCATGGTGCCCACGCTGGTGGTGAGCGCGTTTTCCATGAACGTCGCCATTCCCATGCAGCGGAACCCGCTCGCGTTCTGGATCATCATGGGGCTTGCCTGCTTCTCGGTAATCGTCTTCATGCTCTTCTGGAAGCTCAAGAAGTGGTAAAGGGGCGATACAATTTCAGGGGGGATGCGTCATGAAAAAAGCACTGATATTTCTCTCTGTCACATCGCTCGCACTATCGGCCTGCCTGACCGCGAGGCGCGACGGTACGGACGAAAATCCGGCCAGGGACAGCGCCATCGCAGGACCCGCGAAGGCCTCCGACGATCGGGCGAGCGTGAACGGCAAGTACCGCGACCTCATTCAGAAAGTCCACTGCCCCGACGACGTGAACCAGTACGGCGAGTTCCACGACTATGGCCACTGGACGGGGAGCGAGCACTGCGGGCAGCAGGTGTCATCCGGTTTCTGGGTCTACGTGAGCCCCGACTGGTACGTCTGGCGGACTCAGAACGACCTCCCGCGGCCGGAGCCGAACCTCGCCACGGTGAACGGCAAGTACAGCGGTCTTCTCCAGTCGCTGCTCTGCCCCGGCGACCGCGCGCAGTACGGCGATTTCCGCGATTACGGCTACTGGGCCGACGGAGAGACCTACTGCGGACAGCGCGTCCAGGGCGGCTACTGGGTGTACCGGTATCCCTACTGGTATATCTGGCAGACAAGTTCGACCGAGGAGCAGTGGAGGTGACGGCGCGCCCGCCGTCACGCGTCCGGTGAGGAACGGCGCACCAGGTGGACGGCCGTCGCCTTGAAGGAGGCGGTGACCTCGCTTCCTTCCGCCAGCCCCAGGTCGCTCCAGGAGCGGGGCGTCACGTAAGCAACCAGGGGGAAGCCGCAGTCCAGCTTCACCCGGTAGTGGGCTCCCAGGTTCACGGCCCCGGTGATCCTTCCCCGGAAGGAGTTGCGCATGCTCGTCGCGCCGGGGCCGCCTCCCGCCGAGAGGATCACGTTCTCCGGCCGTATCCCCAGGATGACTTCCTCCCTGGCGGCCGCCGTCCCGGCGACCTCTATCCTGGCGCTCCCGGCCCTCGCGAAAAATCCGGTTTCGTTCGCCTCCTCCACGCGCGCCTCAAGGAGCGTCTCCACGCCCACGAATGAGGCGACGAACTCGTCGGAGGGATCGTTCATAACCTCCGCGGGGGTGCCGGTGCGGACGAGGCGCCCGCCGCTCATCACGGCGAGGCGGCGCGAGAGGCGGATAGCCTCCGCGCGGTCGTGGGTGGCCAGGAGCGCTGTGGCGCGCGTTTTCGCGAGTATCTCCTCGAAATCGGCAAGGAGCGATTCCCGCGTGGGGAGGTCCAGGGAGGAGAAGGGCTCGTCGAGGAGGAGGATATCGGGCCGCACCGCCATGGCGCGGGCCAGCGAGACGCGCTGGGCCTCGCCGCCGGAAAGCGTTTTCGCCCGGCGCCGCAAGAGGCCCCCTATCCCGAAAAGCTCGCAGTACTCGGAGACGCGCGCGGAGAGCTCCGCGCCTTTCATCTTCCTGATCCTGAGGCCCATCGCCACGTTGTCGAAGACCGTCGCGTTCAGGAGAAGCGGTTCCTGGAAGACCATGGAGACTCGCCGGCGGTAGTCGATCACGCTCCCCGACGCGTCCAGGGGCTCCCCGCGGAAAAATATCGCGCCGCTTTCGGGCTTTTTCAGTCCCGCCAGGGACAGGAGCAGCGTGGTCTTCCCGGCGCCGTTGGGGCCGATGATCCCCAGCGTCTCGCCCTCGGCGACTTCCAGCGACTCGATCTCTATCCGGAACTTCCGCTCGTTCCGGACCCGGAGCCGGTCGGCGCGCAGTATCGTCCCGCCCGTCATCGCTGCCTGCTCCGCTGCTGCAGGTGCGAGAGCGCGTAGTTCACCGAGAACGCGATGACCATGAGGATGACGCCCAGCGCGATGGCCATGTCGAAGTTGCCTCGGCTGGTCTCCATCACGGTGGCCGTGGTGAGGACGCGCGTGTGGCCGCGGATGTTGCCGCCCACCATGATGGCGGCTCCCACCTCGCTCACCACGCTTCCGAATCCCGCCATGACGGCGGCCAGGAGCGGCAGGCGCGCCTCGCGGTATAGGTACCAGAGCATCTGGAGCCTCGACGCGCCCAGCGCCAGCACCTGGAGGCGGAACGATTTCGGTATCTGCTGTATGGAAGAGAGGGTGATGCCCGTCACCATGGGTGTGGCGATGAGCACCTGGGCGATAACTATCGCCGACGGCGTGTAGAGGAGCTCCAGTTCCCCCAGGAGTCCGTTGCGCCACAGGAGGATGGTGGTGAACAGGCCCACCACCACGGGGGGGACTCCCATGCCGGTGTTGACGAGCCCCACGACGAGGGAGCGCCCGGGAAACTCGTTCAGCGCCACGGCGGTGCCCGCGGCGACGCCCAGCACCATGCTGATCGCCGTGGCGGTGAGCGTGACCTGCAGCGTCAGGAACGACACCGAGAGCACCTCGGCGTCGAGGCGCGCCACCAGCAGAAACGCCTGTTTCAGACCGTCGAGGATGATATCCATGGAGCCGTCACTTCACCGCGTCGGGAATGTAGAGCGGCTGGCCGAACCTGTCCTTCCCGAACTCGCCGATGAGCTTCTGCACTCCCGTGGACACGAGGAAGTGCGAGAAGAGGCGCGCCGCCTTCGCGTTGACCTTCGGGAACTTCGCAGGGTTCACCTCGATGACGTGGTAGATGTTCCGCAGCGTCGCGTCGCCCTCGCTCACCACCGCCAGGCCCAGGTTCCCTTTCATGGTGAGCCAGGTGGACCTGTCGGAGAGGGTGTAGCCTTTCTTCTCGGCGACCACCGCGAGCGTGCGCCCCATGCCCAGCCCCGTTTCCTGGTACCAGGCCTTTCCTTCGGGGCTTACGCCCGCCGCCTTCCAGAGGCCGAGCTCCTTCACGTGCGTTCCGGACTTGTCGCCGCGGGAGACGAAGAGCGCGCCCTTCGCGGCTATCTTCGCGAACGCTTCGGCCGCACTTTTCGCCTTTTTCGCGCCTGCGGGATCGTCCGCGGGGCCCAGGATGACGAAATCGTTATGCATAACAATGCATCGGTTGATACCGAAGCCGGCGTCCATGAACTCCTTCTCGGCGTCGGGCGAGTGGACCAGGAGAATATCGGCCTCGCCCCGCCTGCCCAGCGCCATGGCCTGCCCGGACCCCACGGCTATGGTCTTCACGGTGATGTTGTTGCTGTTCTCGAAGAGGGGAATGAGGACATCGAGTAGGCCGGTGTCCTGGGTGCTGGTGGTGGTCGCCAGGATGAGGTTGCTCTTTTTCGCGCAGGCGGGCGCAAGCGCGACGGTTGCGCACAGCGCCGATGCGATGAGGAACTTCACGGCATGTGGTTTCATGGCATTCTCCATGGTGATAGAAGGTGCCGGCTGACGCGGATTAGCGTAGTGCCCGGGGCGGGGAGTGTCAATGGAATTTACTTCGGGGCAGGGCAAAAAGTTCTTTATCTTTCCGTGCCCGGGGATGCATACTCAATTACGGTTATCCGGTTTGACACAAAGAAAACGTGTTTTTATGTAATGGAGGATGATTATGAACATTTCCACGAAGAGGCTCGCGCTTTCCGCCTGCGTCGCCGGCGCGCTCGCGTTCGCGCTTATCATCGTCATGGGAATCGCCGCCGGGAACCCGAAACCCGCGACCCACCCGAATGCCGACGGATTCACCGCCGCGATCTACTGGTTCGAGGTGGTGGAAAGCCCCGCGGACCTCTTCGCCGCGCTGGGCGATCCCGCGCAGGAGGCGGGGAGGGCGCTGCGGGCTGCCATGGATCTCACCAACAGGATCGACTTCGCCTTCATGATCGCGTACTCGCTCCTCTTCGCGTTGCTCTTCGTGATGCTCCGCGGGCTTGTCGCCGGGGAGGGGACGGCATCGGGACCGGTGAGGAACATCGCCGCCGCGGGCATGGCGCTGGCGGTACTCATGCTCGCGGGCGACATCCTCGAGAACGTCCAGCTCCTGAAGCTCACCGGCTACGCTTCGCCCGCCGATACGGACATCGGCGTTATCGGCCTGCTCATGGCGTTCACTCGGGTGAAGTGGTTCGCCATCTTCCTCGCGAGCCTGGGACTTGCGGTGCTCTACGCGCGCTGGTTCGGCAGGCGCTGGCCCGCGTATATCTTCGTGGCGCTGTACGCTTCCTCCGCGATCATCGGATTCATCTCGTTCTTCGCGCCGGGTTGGCGCGCCGCGCTGGAGCTCTCCGCGAACCTGATGGGCGCGGCGTGGCTCGCGTCAACCATACACGCGGGGATTGTGGCGTTCAGGAAGGAGTAGGATCTTCTATCGTGGGGGGCCTGGTTCCGGCTTCTTTCCCAGGAGCATTTTCATGTTCCATCCATTGGCCTCTTCGAAACTGGTAAAACGGTACACGCCCGCCGGAATATAGGTCGCGCTCCGGCGGAAACGCGCGCAGAGCTTGAGGAATTCTTTCAGCTCGGGAGTGAACCCCCTGCGCGGTGCTGATATCCTTGTTCTTCCGACCGTTTTCATACACTGAAAGTATACATGGACTGCCGGCCGCGTCAAACCGCAATTGACGTTGTTTTGCATAAATTTTGTCATTGCATGGACTCCAGACCTGTTTTAGGAATAGATTACAACTTTCCAGGGGATGGCTGATGGCAGGATGCAATTCCGATGTATTCGTTCAATAAGAAATATTCTGTTTGACAGTGGCTTTAAATTCTGATAGGAA
>JAGODF010000097.1 GCA_017998375.1 Spirochaetota bacterium | reverse complement strand
CTACAACCTGGGGAACAAGAAAAAGGTTATCATGTTCTTCGGCCCCACGGGAGTGGGGAAAACCACCACCATGGCGAAGCTGGGCGCGATTTACGCCCTCCGCGAGGACCACACGGTATCCTTCGTCACCCTGGACAACTACCGCATCGCGGCGACCGAGCAGCTGAAGAAATACGCCGAGATCATGAAGATACCGGTCCACGCCGTCAACGACCGGAAGGAGTTCAAGCAGCTTATAGACCGGGAGAAGTCGGAGATCATCCTCATTGACACTTCCGGGCGGAGCCACCGCAACGAGCTGAAGATCTCCGAGATCAAGAGCTTCGCCGACCTGGTGGAGTACGATTTCGAGAAGATCCTCTGCGTCAGCGCCAACACCAAGAAGGCGGACGTCATGGATATCTTCAAATCGTTTGACAAAATCAGTTTCGATAGTATTATTATTACAAAGGTGGATGAAACCAGCCATATAGGCAACGTGATCGATATCGCCGAGCGGTACAAGAAGCCGATATCGTACTACACGGTGGGGCAGGAAGTGCCCAACGATATCGTGCTCGCGGACCCGGACAAGCTCGTGAACCTGATGTTCAGCACGGTGATAAACTAGGAAGGAGGCGCGCCGTGGACCAGGCGACCAATCTGAGAAAGCTGGTTCTGGAGAACCGGCAGGTAAAAAAGACGAAAACCATCGCGATCGCCAGCGGGAAGGGCGGCGTGGGCAAGTCGAGCCTCGCCGTGAGCATGTCCATCGCGCTGGCGAGGAACAACGTGACAGTGACGCTCCTGGACGCCGACCTGGGCCTCGCCAACGTGAACGTGATACTGGGCATCATCCCCAAGTACAACCTTTACCACGTCATCAAGGGAAAAAAGAAGCTCAGGGAGATCGTGATAGAAGTTCCCGAGAACATCAAGATCATCGCCGGCGCCTCGGGCTTCCACCAGCTGGCGAACCTGGACACCAAGCAACGCACCGACTTCATCGAGTCCGTCGCCGAACTCGACTCCGACGACTACATGATAATCGACACCGGGGCCGGGGTCTCCCAGAACGTGCTGGCCTTCGTGCTCGCAGCGGACGAGGTGATCGTGGTGACCACGCCGGAGCCCACGGCCATCACCGACGCCTACGGCATCATCAAGTCGATCGCCGCCCAGTCGCCGGACAAGAGCATCAAGCTCGTGGTGAACCGGGTGCAGTCCGTCGCGGAGGGGAAGCGCGTGGCGCAGAGGGTGATAAACATCGCAGGCCAGTTTCTGAACGTGAAGGTGGAGAACCTGGGCTTCGTCTTCGACGATATCGCGGTGCCGAAATCGGTGCGCAACCAGAAGCCTTTTATCGTGAGCTACCCGAAGTCGAAGGCGTCGGTGTGCGTGTCCATAATCGCGGAGCGCATCATCAACAGGGAAGTGGAGAACGGGAAGGCCACGGGGCTCCCCGGATTCTTCAGGAACCTCTTCCGGTCGTCGGAGAAGGAAGAGGAGGAATAGGAGTTGCGGTAAAGGGGCGATGGAGGGATGGCGTTACGAATGGGCTTGATGACCGGGATTTCGGCGGAAGTGAAGAGCGCGGCGGTGTTCGCCCTGGCGGCCCTGGTGCTGTCATTAATCACGGGGATCGCGGCGGGCAACAATCTCGCCAATGCGCTCGTCACCTCGGTGATCCTCACCCTGGTGTTCGCGGCCATCGGCTACGGCGCCGTCGTGGTGCTGCGGCGCTTTGTCCCGGAGCTCATCGAGGCGCTGGGCAACGCCTCGCGGGGAGCGGGGGAGTTCGAAGATGTGAGTGTCGCCCAGGAGGCTGGCGCCGCCGCGGAGCGGGCCGTGGATGCGGGGCAGGAACTCCCGGAGAGGAAGAGCGACGAGAAGCTCGAGAAGGAGTTCACCCCATTTGGCAAGGGCGATTTCAAGAACCTGGGTTCGACGACGGGGGACGGGAAGCTCGGGACGCATTTCGTCAAGGAACAGAAGACCGTGAAATACGAACCGAAGATAATCGCCGAGGCGATCAGGACGATGATCCGCAGGGACGATAAAGATTAACGATCAGGTGGCGGTCCGTTATGAACAGTGAGAAAATCAAACAGTACGACGGCATGGACGAGGACGACCTCTGGAAGAAGTACAACAAGTCCAAGAGCCAGGAGATCCGCGACTACTTCGTTATCAAGTACGCCCCGCTGATCAAGTACGTCGCCGGCAAGATATCGATCGCCCTGCCGCAGAGCATCGAGTTCGACGACCTGGTCTCCTACGGGGTCTTCGGCCTCATCGACGCCATTAGCAAGTACGACCCCACCCGCGGCATCAAGTTCAAGACCTACGCCATGACCAGGATACGCGGCGCCATCTTCGACGAGCTCCGCTCCATCGACTGGATACCGCGGTCCATACGGCAGAAGGCGAAGCAGATAGAGCAGGTGATCACGGACCTGGAAAACAAGCTGGGGAGGACCGTCGAGGACGAGGAGATCGCCCGGGAGATGGGAGTTTCCAACGACGAGTTCCAGGTGCTCCTCAACAAGCTCAGCGGCACCTCGCTCCTCTCGCTGAACGACATCTGGTACCTGGGGGACGACAACGACGAGCTCTCCATACTGGAGACCCTGGAGGCGCCGGAGAACATGAATCCCGACGTCCTCATCGAGAAGGAGGAGATCCGGGACTACATCATCGACGCCATCAAGAAGCTCCCGGACAAGGAGAAGAAGGTCATCGTGCTGTACTACTACGAGGACCTCACCCTGAAGGAAATCGGGGAGGTCCTGGACGTGACCGAGAGCCGCGTGTCCCAGCTCCACACCAAGGCGATCATGCGGCTGCGCGGGCGCCTGGGCAGGATCAAATCGAACATCATCGGGTGACGCCGTGAGCAAACTCAAGGACATTCTGCTGAGCATACGGGACGACGAGAGCACCGAGGGCGAGATCGAGGTCCTCGCTGATTCGCTCAAGCAGGCCCTGGAACTGGCCGCCAATGACATGGGGGCCGATATCTCCGAGCTGGATTACGAGGTTCTGGAAAAGGGAACCGCCGGCTTGTTCGGCATGGGGCGGCGCCCCTACCGGGTCCTGGTGAGACGCGCCCCGGTAGCCGCGGAGCACGACGACCTGGAGAGGCTGGAGAGCAAGCTCGCGGGCGTCTCCGAGAGCGACCTGTCCCTGGGAAAATCCGACAAGAACGTCGACGGGAGCTTCACCATCCGCGTGCTGAAATCCGGCATCTGGCTCACGGTGAAACCGGTGAAGGGGAAGGGGCGGGAGGTGAACATCAACGACGTGACCACCCGCACCTTCGCCATGCAGATGAGCAACGTCGACATGAAGAAGATCGAGAAGGAGGTCCGCAAGGCATCGGGCAAGCCGGTCAAGATCGGCGAATGGGCGCCCAGGCCCGAGTGGGACGGCACCATGTCCATCGAGCTGACCGAGGACGAGATGAACGCGTACGTCCACTTCGTCGCGCCGCGGTACGCCGGGCGGAACATGGACTTCGACGACGTGGTGAACGCGCTGCGGAGCAACGGCGTGGTATCCGGCATACGAGAGGACGAGGTAAAGAAATACCTCGAGGAGATGGATTACACCAGGCCGCTCCACGCGGCGGAAGGCGAGCCGCCGCGGCACGGGAAGGACGCCTACGTCGATTACAAGGTGCGGATCGAGAAGGCGCAGGCGAGTTTTTCCGAGGACAAGGAGACGAAGCGCGTCGACTTCAAGGACCTGGACCTCCTGGAGAACGTGGTGGTGGGACAGGTGCTCGCGGTCAAAGTGCCCGCCGAGGAAGGCGTTCCCGGCAGGACCGTCACCAACAGGGTGCTGGCCGCGAAACCCGGCAAGGACAACGCGATGCGCCATGGAAAGGGCACCATCCTCTCCGAGGACGGGACGGAGCTCACCGCCGAGATCAACGGGCAGGTCGTGTTCATGGGGGGGAAGCTCAGCGTGGAGCCCGTCTACTTCGTGAAGAACGACGTCTCCCTGGAGACGGGAAACATCGTGTTCCTCGGGTCCGTGGTCGTGGGCGGAAGCGTCCTGGACAATTTCACCGTCAAGGCCGCGGGAAACATCGAGGTCAAGGGCACAGTGCAGAAGGCTTTCCTCGAGGCGGAGGGCGATATCATCGTGCGCCAGGGGATCGTGGGCCGGGACGAGGCCAAGATCGAATCGACCGGCGGCTCCATCTACACGAAATTCATCCAGGGGGCCAACCTCGTCGCGGAGAAGGACATCATCGTCGCCGAGGGCATCCTCCACTCCTTCGTGGACGCCGGCGGAAAGATCCTCTGCAACGGCAAGCGCGCGAAGATAGTCGGCGGCAGGCTCCGGGCCGGCGAGGAGGTCAACGCGCGCTACATAGGCGCCGACGCGTCGACCAAGACGGAGGTCCGCGTTGGCATCAACCCGAAGGTGCACCAGCAGATGATGGATATCGACAAGGTGAAGCGCCAGGTGGAGGAGGAAATCGACAAGGTGAAGAAGGACGTCACCACCCTCACCATCCAGAAGACCAACGCGGGCGGCAAGCTGCCTGCCGACAAGGAAGAGATGCTCGGCAAGCTGAAGTCGCAGCAGCAGAAACTCGCGGCCAGGCAGACGGAGATCGCCATGGAGTTCGAAGAGCTCAAGGCGTACCTGGGAATGCTGGAGCAGAAGGGAAAAGTCTGCGCGGAGGACATGCTCTTCCCGGGAGTGGACATCTTCATAAAGGACAAGAAGTACGAGGTGAAGGATCCCTACAAGTTCATACGGATCACCCTTGAGGGCGACAACTGGCGCTTCGGGGAGTACCAGCCGCCCGATCTCCAGGAAGACCAGGCGCGCGTGATGCCGTCGCGCCGCATACGGAGAAGGTAGACGCCGTGACGCGTGGCGACGATCGGGCGGGGCGATAAAATGTCGATCAAGCCGATAGACATGCAGGTCAGCATGGGCCAGATCCACGAGGTCGCCAAGAGCGAGCAGGGCAGGGCCAATGCCGCGGCGGAAATACAGCAGGCGCTGGACAACCAGGCCGGGGTGAAGTCGCGGGAGGCGCCCACCCGCCTGGAGGAAAACAAGAAGACGGAACACGCGATAATCACCGGGGAAGAGAAGGGCGGCGGCAAAAACCGCGGAGGGCAGAAGCGGGAAGGTTCGGAAGAGAAAAAGGGTCCCGGCGCCGGCGTGAAGGACGACCGGATGGGGCTTTTCATAGACGTGCTGAAGTAGGTTTGCAGATAACAGGGAGGCGGGTACGGTGCCATGCAGTTTTTCGCGCTGATCATGATCAATGCGGCGATGTTCGCGATTTTCTACCTGCTCATCAGCCTCAAGCTGGAGCGGAAGGCGACGGAGTTCCGCGAAAAAAAGCTCAGGCGCCTCATGGAGGAGATGATCAGCGATTTCAACGAAACCGCGGAACGAAATATCTCCCTCCTGGAACACCGCATCAACACCATGAAACGCCTTCTCAATGCGAAGAACGGGCTTTCCTCCCTGGACGTGAGCGTCGATGATATCCCGGCGGAAGAACTGCGGGAGGTCTATTCCGGCGAATCCTCCCGGGAGGGGACTTCCGCGGAACACGGGACCGGCGCTCGCGAAACCAACGCTCGCGCGAAGTCCGCGGTGACCGATGTCATCACCCAGGGCGCGGGCGCCCTGGCGGGCAAGCTGCGCAGACTGGTCGCGAAGGCGGTTGATACCGCCATCCATGCCACCGCGGCGCGCGAGGGGGCCCAGGCGATCGATCCGGGTGCGGAGCAGGCGTCAACGCGCCAGGTGCCCAAGGCTGATTCGCTTATCGCGCGGGAACTCTCGTCGCTCCGCGGGGAGCCGAACAAGGAAACTGCTCCCGCCGCGCTTCCGGACGAGGAGGAGATCGCGGGGCTTTTCAAAAAAGCGGGCGACAAATACGCCCTTGTGGGGGACCTGTACGGAAAAGGCTGTTCTGTGGAGCTTATCTCCCGCTGTTCCGGCATACCGCAGGGTGAAATTCGGCTCGTTTTGAACCTCGGCATGTAAAAACCGGCTTCTTTGCCGAAAATTAGAGATTTTTTATTGAATTTATTCCCCTGCCGGTGTCACCATGCTACTTCGGCGGCGGTGTGCGGGTTCTGTCCGTGCTGTATTAAACGCGTGATATAAGGATGTATGATAGATTTTCCGGAAATCAAAAGGCTCACAGAAGATGAATTCAAACGGTTCGCGAGCCTCATATATGAGGAAAGCGGCATCTTTCTCAAGGACACGAAGATCACCCTCCTGTCGAACAGGCTCCGGAAGCGCCTCTACGCGCTGAAGCTCGATACGTTCTCCCAGTATTACGACTACATCCACGGACTCAAGGACCGGCGCAAGGAGATTGAGGAGCTTATCGACGTGGTCTCCACGAACGAAACCTATTTTTTCAGGAACGAGCGCCAGTTCGAGGCGCTGTCCAACCACTGCCTGGCCGACATAGCGGCGAAGAAAAAGGACGATAAGAGGCTGCGTATATGGAGCGCCGGATGCTCCACCGGCGAGGAGCCCTATACCCTCGCCATCTGCGTCCTGGAAAGCATGGGGCTTTTTCCCGGCTGGAAGATCGAGATCATCGCAACGGACATCGCTCCCTCGGTGCTTGAGTTCGCCAACCGCGGCGTCTATTCCGGCAGGAGGATCGAGAAGGTCCCGCCGGCAATACTGAAAAAGTATTTCACCCAGGACCCGGAGAACCCGGAGCTGTATGGCGTCAACCCGGACGTGAAGAAGCTCGTGACCTTCCAGTACCTGAACCTCTTCAAGAACCCGTATCCGGAGAAGCTCGACGTCGTGTTCTGCCGGAACGTCATGATCTATTTCGACAAGGAGCACCAGAAGAAGCTGATCGCCGGGTTTTACAGGGCCCTGCTCGGGACCGGGTACCTTTTCATCGGGCACTCGGAAACCCTGCATTCAATTTCCGAGGACTTCTCGTACGTGAAGATTCTTGATTCCCCGGTCTATATTCCCAAGAGGAGCTGAAATGAATTTTCATTTTATAAACGTGGGCATCGCGGACATCGGGGTGACAAAATCGCCCAACATCCTGAGGACGGTACTCGGGTCGTGCGTGGGCATCTGCCTGTTCGATCCCCAGGCAGGGATAGCGGGGCTCTCGCACATAATGCTCCCGGCGATCACCGACCGCAACTCGAATGAGAAGAAATACGCCGACACCGCCATCCCGATGCTCATTGACGAGATGGGAAAGGCCGGCGCGGACAAGGGGAGGATGATCGCCAAGATCGTGGGCGGGGCCACCATGTTCAAGATCACCGGCAACAGCATGATGAGCGAGATAGGGAAGAACAACGTCGCGAAGGTCAAGGAGCTTCTCGGCGACGCCGGCATAAAGATTGTCGCCGAGGACACCGGCGGTAACTACGGACGCACCATCGACTTCTATTCCGAGACAGGGCTTTTGAAAATCAGGTCCCTCGGAAAAGAAGAGAAGGCATTGTAGGCGGCGCCATGGAAAGCATGACAGGATACAGCCACGCCGAGGGGGCGACCGAACAGTTCTCCTACTCGATTTCCCTGAAGTCGCTCAATTCGAAGTACCTGGAGACATTCTGCCACCTGCCCAAGGTGATCAAGGACTGCACCGAAGAGGTCGAAGCGCTCCTCAAGGAGACCTTTGTGCGCGGCAAGGTCGAGCTCACGGTCGACATCTTCGACTGGCTGGAGACGAAGAAGGTGACGGTGAACTTCGACGCCATCCAGGGCTACCATGACGAGTTCCGCAAGGTGGAAAAGAAGCTCAAGCTGCCGCCCTCGCTGAACCTTTCCGTACTCCTGGGAATGGACGGCGTGATACAGAAGGAGCGCTCCCTTATATCCGCCAAAACGCGGAAGGCGATCATGAAGGCCATCGCGGGGGCGGTGACCGCGGCGAAAGCCATGCGGAAGGCCGAGGGGGAGATGACAAGGCGTGATTTAAAAAAATCCCTGGACGCGATATCCTCCGGTCTCGACGCTGTCTGGGAGCTCACCCGCGAGGTTCCGGAGAAGGCCTTCGCCAGGCTGAAGGAGGCGGTGGAGAAGCTCGCGGGAAGTGGCGCCTCCGACGAGCGCCTCCTCGCGGAGATCGCCATCCTGGCGGACAAGCTCGACGTCAACGAGGAGAAGGTCCGCCTGAAGGACCACATCGCGAAGTTCAGCGGCATGATGAACGAGAAGGGGCAGATAGGCAAGCGGCTCGATTTCCTGGCACAGGAAATGTTCAGGGAGATCAACACCATATCGTCCAAGGCGAACAGCTCCCAGGTGGCCCACGTCGTCGTGGAGATGAAGAACCACGTGGACAAGATCAGGGAGCAGTGCCGCAACATAGTATAGCGTCCCTGCGAGGAGCGGTTCCCATGAAAACGACACTTATCAACATAGGATTCGGCAACGCCGTCGCGGCGGGGAGGGTGATAGCGGTTATCACCCCCATGTCGGCGTCGGGGAAGAGGATCCGCGAGGAAGCGAAGGAGAACAACATCCTTATCGACGCGACCCACGGCAGGAAGACGCGCGCCATCATCATCATGGACAGCAACCACGTGATCCTGTCGGCCATGAATCCAGAGACGCTCACGAACCGGCTCACCGATGAACCTGAAGATTGACCGCGACCTCTCCATCGTGGTGTCCGCGCCTTCGGGAACCGGGAAAACCACGATCATCCAGGAAGTGATCCGCGGCAGCGGCAACTTCGAGTTTGTGGTGTCCACCACCTCCCGGGCTCGGCGCCCCACCGAGGTTTCCGACAAGAACTACTATTTCGTCGGCGCCGCCGAGTTCAGGGGCATGATAGACCGGGGCGAGTTCATCGAGTGGGCCCTGGTCCACGAGAACTACTACGGTATCACCAAAAAAGAGATTGACAGGATCCGTGCTACCGGAAAAATCCCGATATTCGACGTGGACGTGCAGGGAGCGCATACCCTGCGGGGAAAGCTCCCGGACGCGGTGTTCATCTACATCGTGCCCCCCTCCCTGGACGTGCTTTCCGAGAGGCTCCGGGGACGCGGGACCGATTCGGAAGAGCAGGTCCGTATCAGGCTGAAAAATGCCGTTGACGAGCTGAAGCATTACCATTATTATGATTATATCATAATAAACCGTTCGGTTGAAGAATCCTGTGAATGCTTCAGTTCCATCCTCAGGGCGGAATGCTGCCGGCGGGAGCGGATCGCGAGCACAATAAAAACCATAGTGGGAGAGTAGTGAATGATTATCCCCCTCGACAAGCTGATTTCGTTTGACGATAACCGTTACATCATGACCCGTGTCGCCATGGCCGCGGTCGATCGTATCGAGAGCCTCACCAACGACCTGGTTGAAGGCGAGCAGTGGAAGATAGTGCCCAACGTGCTTCGGCTCGTTATGGGCGGTGTCATAAAGCACGATATCACCCCCGAAGAGGAAGAAGAGTAGGGCGCCCGGCCGGGGCTCCGGCCGTGATACAATCCAAGGGTGAAATGTCATCAGGGCAGTGGTTCTTGCGGGTCCCACCGCGACGGGCAAAACGGATCTTTCCCTGCGCCTCGCGGAAGGGCGTTTCGAGATAGTATCGGCGGATTCGGTGCAGGTCTACCGCTTCATGGACATCGGGAGCGGAAAGCCTTCGCCGGAGGAACGGGAGAGGGTGCGCCACCACTGCATCGACATAGTGGACCCCGATTTCGATTTCACCGCGGGCGAGTTTGTCAGGCGGGCTTCGGGCGCCGCAGCGGAGATCGCCGGGCGGGGGAAAATCCCCCTCTTCGTGGGCGGTACCGGATTATACATGGATTCTTTTTTCACGGGTTTGTCTGAAATACCCACCGTTGATCAATCAATAAAAAGGGATCTTTTACACGAACTCGGGGAGAAGGGGCTCCCGTCACTCTATGAAGCGCTTGCGCGGTGCGACCCGGCATTCGCGGAGCGGATACACCCCAACGACCGCCAGAGGATACTCCGGGGTCTCGAGGTGTTCAGGCAGTGCGGCAGGCCCATCAGCAGCTTTTACGTTGGCCGCGTGGCGCACGGCTCCGGTGACACGCTCTTCATTGGCCTGAAGGTGGAGAGGCGTGAACTGGCGGACAGGATACACGCCCGGGTCGACGCGATGCTGAACGCCGGTTTCATCGACGAAGTGAAGAAGCTGCGGGAAATGGGATACGGACCCGGACTCAAATCGATGAAGTCCATAGGGTACGCTGAAATCAACGGCTTCTTCGACGGGACCATTGCCGCGGGGGAGCTGGCGGAGAAGATAAAGACGAACACCAGGCGTTACGCGAAGCGGCAGATGACCTGGTTCGGCAAGAACGAAAGGATGCGCTGGTTTTCCCCCGGGGACGAGGCGGCCATCCGGAAGGCCGTGGAAGAGTGGGCCGGTTCCACGGCGTGACGCGCGCATGCAGCGCTGCCGCCCCGACTGCGGGGCGGGGCGAGAACGAGAAGTAAATATAAATACAGGGTGTGGATATGCCAAAACAAGCGAAGAACCTGCAGGACCATTTTCTCAACGTAGCCCGCAAGGAAAAGATCGAGATCAACATCTTCCTTATGAACGGAGTGCCGATCAAGGGCAAGGTGTTGAGTTTCGACAACTTCACGGTGCTCATCGAGGTCGACAAGAAACAGAACCTCATCTACAAGCACGCGGTGTCGACAATCGTGCCCTCCCGTCCCATACAGTACAAGGATGAAGAGGAAGGATAACAATCCGCGGGCGGAACCATGAGAGTACTACTGATATTATTGCTTATACTGGCCGTAGCGGCGGGGGCCTATACCACCCTGTTCAAGGTGGACGAGGGCGAATTCGGCGTTGTTTCCGGCATGGAGGAGGCGGATGTAATCGCCGTGTTGCATCCCGGGTATAACTTCGTACCGCGAGCGCTCTTTCCCTGGAAGGTGTCCGTCGCCTACCGGAGGACCAGATCGACGGAAATGGCGGACGTATCGGTACCCCTTCCGGGCCTGGAGGAACTGGACAACAGGCACTACTGCGTGGGCCTGAAGGTGAACCTTTCCTACGAGCTGGATTTCGAGGCGGTTCCGGGCGAGCTCCTTGCGGAGAAAGGGCAGGTACGCAAAATGTTCGAAAGGCTCCTGAAGGGAGCCTTTACGCGTGAGATTAAAACGTACCTCTATCCCTATTATGACCAGAGAAAACTGGAGCGGGAGTTCGAGGCCGTGGCGGAAAAGGCCTTTGAATCGGTGAAGAAACAGTGCGCTTCCTCGGGAATCAATGTCCTGGGCCAGGAAGTCATCGGTTCGGTGTCGATTCCCGGCGAGGAAATATTCCGCGAGGGCACAGCCCTGGCGGCCGACCTGCGCCGCATCGAGAACGAGAACCGCAAGGAACTGCTCGTCCTGGAAAATAATTTGCAGAAAGACGATTACAGGAACAAAAAGTATTTGGAAAATTTAAGGGAGATTGCGAAGCTGGTTAAGAACAATCCGGATCTCCTGAAATACCTGTACATCAAGGGTTTCTCGAAGAACGTGAAGGCCATCATCGCCTCCGAGAGGACGGGAATGCCTTTCGGCCTCGATTTCGAAGGGGCCGGCGCCTCCTCGGCGAAGAAGGGCGATGTCGACAACCTGAAATAACGCGGTGCCGCTAACCCCGGGCCGCCTGGATGAAAATACCGGGTATTTTCATCGCACTATAGAATATCTACCGAGGTGTGAACAGTATGGGCTGTGGCAGAAAGCAGAAGAGGAAAAAGATCGCCAACCATAAGCGGAAGAAGAGAAGAAGGCTGAACCGCCACAAGAAAAAGTAAGCAATCCAGGCAGGCCCGGGGGGCCTGTCGTGGCCAGACGCGCCCTCCCTTCGCCGCCGGCGGAGGGGGCGGGTGTCGCGCCCCCGGGAATCCCCGGCGAGGCGGCAGGAGACCGGCAATATTATTCCCGTGCCGGCCTTTTTTTGTTGATAACCTTCCCGCCGTTTCATATACTGCTGCCGTTATGAGAAACCCGCTCGCAGGAACAATGAAATCGGACACTACCCGCAAGTACCACTGGAAACGCCGCCCTTCCGAGATGCGCGGATACCAGAGAACGCTTTACCTCAACGACGACAACGGCGATTACGTCCGGGTCGATTACAACACCAAGGACAAGAAGGTCCGCCTCTACATAGAAGACTCCGAGGAAGGGGGCATTCCGTACTATGCAGTCATCACCGACGGGAAAATCTCCGTGGAACGGAACGCCCAGACCGGCCGCCCTATCGACCTGAGCGAGAAGTTCCGCGCCAGGGCCGAACTTTTCGCGTCCATAGGCAACCGGGAGGTCCTGAAACTCATCGG
>JAGODF010000096.1 GCA_017998375.1 Spirochaetota bacterium | reverse complement strand
CATCTCCATCACGGTGCTTTTGTCCCTGAAACGCAATATCACGCTTGCATCGGGTGGGATAGTGCTCAGTGCCTCGGCCTTCCCGTCGCGGAACTCTATCGCCCTGTTCACTACACCGTCGTCGGAGGCGAAGCCCACAGTGAAATTGAAGAACCCGTGGTCGTGCCGCAGGTACGAGTTCAGACGCTTCCGGTGATTAAAGAGGAAAGCCATGAGTTTTAATAAAACATACACCAGTAGATTCATTAATCACTCCCCATAATCAACTGAGACGCTGCCGCAACATAATTCAAGGTACTGCTGCCTGCGATGTCATCGCGAGCGTAGCGCAGCGATACCCTTCTCCTCAAAGTAATACCTATGCACGCATGAGATCGCCACGGTCGCTGGCGCTCCCTCGCGATGACATTGAGTTACGTCCAAACCATCCATCTTCTTCCCATGACTCCGTGTGATCCCTGACTTCGCTTTTTCTCCGTGCCTCTGCGCCTCTATGGTTGCCTTTCCTTTTCTCTTAATCAGCACTCTCACTAAATTCCATATTCCGCGCGCTCGATGAGCTCCAGCTGCATGTCGCGGTTCAGCGTCACAAAGTAGGCGTTGTACCCGGAAATGCGGACGATGAGGTTCCGGTAGTTCTCCGGGTGCGCCATGGCGTCCCGGAGCGTCGCCGAGGTCACCACGTTCATCTGCATCTGCATGCCCCCGAGGCCGAAGAAGGTCTTCACGTAAGAGAACATGTCGTCCACGGACTTCTCCCGGGTATCGTTCGCCGAGGGCACCACCTTCACGTTGAAGGCGATGTTGTTGTTAAGGTTCACCGGGTCCAGTCGCGCCACGTCACGAACGTTGTCCAGGAGGCTCTTCGACGCGAACGGCTGGGGCGTGAGGCCGGGCGTGAAGGGCTTCCCGGCCTGACGTCCTGAGGGCAGCGCACCCGTGAGGGTGCCGAAGGCCACGTGATTCGACATGGACCAGAACCCCGTGGTGTATTTCCCGCCCCGGTAGTGCGGCAGGCTCCCGTAGTAGTCGTGGGCCCACTTCGCTATGCGGTTCGCCATCGCGACAGCCTCGTCGCTCCCGGAACCGAAGAGCGGCACCTTTTTCCGCGCCTTGGTCAGGAGGGCCGGATCGTTCTCGAAGTTGGAGTCCACCGCCTTCTTCAGATCAGCGAACGATATCGTCCCCCCTTCGAATACGAGCTTCTTTATCGCCATGAGCGAATCGGTGACGTCTGCCAGGCCGATTATCGCGGTCCCGGAGCTGTTGTACTTCGCCCCGCCCTTCGTCACGTCGAGGCCCTTGCGGACGCAGCCTTCGATCAGGGACGATAACAGCGGCGTGGGCCGTATCTCCTGGTGCGCCTCGCCGAGCATGTGATTGTACTCGATCGACTTGTCGATGATAAATTTGAACTGCTCCGTGAAGGCTGTGAAAAAATCCTCGAAGCCGCGGAAATCGCCGCGTTCGATGACACCGGTCTTCGGCCCGATGTCGAGGCCCGTGAGCGGATGGCGACCGTTGTGCATCGCCATCTCCAGGGCAGCCACCATGTTCATCATCTGCATGTTCGTGTGGCCGATATGCTTGTGCGACAGTGTCGGCTCCACACAACCCGTGGCGGACCAGTCCCGGATGTCCCGGATATCGTACTTCATCTTCGAGAGCGACTTCACGATGGCCGCGTCGTTGTGCATGGAGGGCGTGGCCGCCGTCACCAGGTTCACCTCGCAGAGCCGCTTTAGATAGGCGTCGCTATTGACGTCGGGCATGTACCGCGCGTTCACGTTGGGGTCGCGGATGGAGAGCATCTCCGTCACCTTGAGGAAGATGTAGGTCATGTCGTTCACGGCATCCTTCCCGTCCGGCGTCACGCCTCCCAGGGTGATCGCCTGGTCTGAGGAGCTCCCGCCGAAGTAGAAGTTCGCCAGGTCCGGCGTGAGCGGGAAATGGTCCGTGCACCGCATGAAAAAGTGGCCGATGAGCTCAACCGAATGCTTCACGTACTCCCGCCGCGCCGCCGCCGATCCGATCTTCTTCATGTCCGCGGCAAAGTACGGCTGCAGCCACTGGTCGAGCCTCCCGAGCGAGAGGCCCGCGTTCATGCTTTCCATGTGGAGCCCGACCCAGGTGATCCACATCGAGTTCACAGCCTCGTCGAGCGTCCGCGCGCCCTTCTCCGGGACGCGCGCGCAGATGGCCGCGAGCTTTTCAAGCTCCGCCCTCCGCGCGGGATTCGCCTCTTTCTCCGCGTCGCGACGGGCCCGGGCTGACAGGTTCCTTCCGTACACCGCGAGCCCCTCCAGGGTGAGTATCATGGCCTGGAGCGTCGCTTTCTTTTCGGCGCCGGATCTCTTCTTAAGCTCGCGCTTTATTTCGGCGATGATGCCCGAGGTGCCGAGCTTCATCATCTTCGGGAAATCGGGAATGGTGTGCGATATCGTCGCCTGCTTCCAGTTGAAGTAGAGGGCGTAGCGCTCGTCCATCTGCTGGCAGAGCGGGTTTCCGTATTTATCACGCACCCATTCGCGGAAGTTCCGCTTTATCCAGTAGGGGAACACGTCGTTGTGCAGGATGGCCCGCGTCTCCTCCGAGATGTCGAACGGATTGTGCGTCCGGTGCGGGATGGTGATGAGCTCGTTCCATATCAGGCCGCCGCTTCCGTCGGGATAGACCGGGCAGCCTATCTTCTTCGACGTCGTGGTCCCCGCGATGAGTGAGTCCTCGCCGATGATCGGCTTTTTGCGCTCCATCAGGTACTTGTACGCATGCGCTTTCCGGAGCACGGGCACCCAGGGACGTCCCTTATCATCCTCCTCAAAGCCGTGGGCCCGGTGCCATTCCGTTTGAATCTTCGGCAGTTCCGGGCACACTTCCGGCTTTTCCGTGAGGTGGATATGGAGATACTTCTTGAGCCTTGGAAAATCTTCAAGGGAATATTGGGGAAGATAGGGATCATCAAGGAATTTCACTCCACGGTCCGGTTTCGCGCACCGCAGACGCTCCGCTTTACGCGCCGCGAGGCTTTCCGACAGCTCCTCTTTCGCGCGCGGCGATTCCCTGATGAGCTTTTTCCTGTCCTTCTTTCTCTCCTTCGCCATCGATCCTATCTGTGTACCGCTGAAAACGAGGGACAGCAGGAAAGAGAGGAGGTTCAGATACATCACGCTCCCCTCGATGCGCATCTCGCTCCGGAGGAGCATGTAGATCTGGTCAGTGGGCGTCCCGGTGAGGAGCTTGCGCGCAGCCGCGTCGGTGCGGAATACGACGGTCGCGCCGGCGCCGGTCGGTATCGTCCCCGACACCACAGCCCTTCCGTCTCGGATGGTGATGCCGCACTCCACCGAGCCGCTCTCGGTCCTCATCCCCACGGAAAAGTCAAGCCCGCCGTCGACACCCGAGAGGTATCTCCTGAGCGAGGCTCGGTGGTTCAGGTTCGCCGCGAAGAAGCGGAGAAATGCCTGGATGAGAAGATTCGTGGGGGATTTCCCCGTCTTCGTGGTGGTATCGGTGTAAAGTAGCATGTGAAACCTCCCTGGGTGCAGGCGCGGATGCGCATCCGCGCTTTTATATCATGCGCGGATATACATCCGCGCTTTCTCACGCATCACGCTTCATCGCGCAGGCGACCGCAGATGTCCGCCGCCAGCCGCGCCACGAGGCCGTCCACATCATCCTCCACCTCGCGCAGGAGCCGGCTGTTCTGGAGCGACACGATGCCGTTGAGCTCCGTCCAGAGCCGCGTGGTGAGGTACCGCGCCTCCCCGTGGTCAATGCCCAGGTGCGACGCGATCCCCGCCGCGATGAGAAGGAACGGCTTCAGGGCGGTGTCCTTCTCCCGCCGCGCCACTTCCTCAAGGGATGTTCCCACACAGTCCAGGAACTTGGGGACGGTGCGGCTGATGAACATCACCTCGTAGTAGTCGGGGTACTCCCGCCCGAAACGGAGATACTCCGCCACCACGGCGGGGAGCTTACGGAAGGGATCATCATGGGCCTGGAAGGCCTTCTCCATGCAGTCGTACAGGAGCTCGAAGCCGCGGATGCGGATATAGAAGTAGAGCTCATCCTTGCTGGCATAGTAATTATAGATAGTGGTTGCGGTAACGCCCAGGCGCGCGGCTATCTTGCGCATGCTCAACTGATCGAAACCGTGCTCGACTATGATCTTCAGGGCGGCTTCGAGAATCTGCTGCCGGAAGGCGTCTACAGCTTCCTGGGTGCGTGGAACTCTGGGCATGGCGATAACTATCTCACAATTGGTTGTTTTATGTTAACACCGTTAATATAACATTGTTAATATAAATCGGCAAGCAAATTTTGAAAGGATTTTAATAAATTAGAGATAGTTATCTACAAGGTTTTGCATCTGAATCCCAAATCAGGGAAGATATCAACTCGGAGTCAACGTTTTAGATGAATCAGGCAAGGGGTCAGAGCCCCCGACCGGCTTAGAAAAGCTGTTGCTAGGGGTCAGAGCATGCGGAAAAAGGGGTCAGAGCCTACTCCAATATCGCCCGAAGTTTCTTAACCAGCTCCTCGAAGCGGTACGGTTTCTGAATGAAACCGACGAGCCCTTTGCCCGCGAAGCGCGCGGTGACCTCCTGCTCGTTGTAGCCGCTGGACATGATCACCCGTACGCCGCTGTCGATGATACGCAGATTTCTAAAGGTCTCCTCCCCGTCCATGCGGGGCATGGTGAGATCCAGGATCACGCAGACGATATCTGCGACATGTTTTCGGTAGACGTCAAGGGCCTCGTGGCCGTCGGACGCGGTCAGCACGGTGAATCCGCAACGCTCGAGCATCCTTATCCCGAGCGAGCGCACCGTTTCCTCGTCGTCCACCAGGAGGACAGCGCCGCTGGCGGTCCACCCATCCAGGCATCCGTTATCGGACTTCGCGGTTTCATCTGGTTCTCCGACTGCCGGCAGGAGCACCTTGAAAGTGGTGCCGCTACCGGGCTCGCTGTACACCTTTATCGCCCCTCGGTGGCCGCGCACGATCCCCAGCACCGCCGCGAGTCCGAGGCCGCGCCCGGTGAACTTGGTGGTGAAGAACGGGTCGAATATCTTCTTCATCGTCTCCTGGTCCATCCCGCAGCCGGTATCGGACACCTCGACGAAGACATAGTATCCTTCGGGCAGCTGCTCGGCGAGCCAGGTCCCGTCGAGATAATGGCGGTCACAGTGCATGCTTCCGGTGGTTATCGATACGACGCCGCTGCGATCGCCCATCGCGTCCGAAGCGTTGATCACGAGGTTCATGATAACCTGGCGCAGCTGCGTGCCGTCGGCCTGGATGAAGGGGAGATTCGAACCGAGCATATACTTCAGCGACACCTTCTTCGATATCGAAACCGCAAGCATCCTGCCCATCTCTTCGATGAGTTCGTTGATGCCGAGCTTTTCCACCACGAAGCGCCCCTTGCCGGAATAGGCGAGCATCTGCCTGCAGAGGTCCGCCGCGCGCTGCGACGCCTTCGCGGCCTCGTTCAGGTTGTCGCGTGCCGTTGCGGCGGGAGAAAGATCCATGAGGGCGAGGTCGATATTACCCAGTATGGCCATCAGGAGGTTGTTGAAGTCGTGGGCGATACCGCCTGCAAGCACCCCGAGGCTTTCGAGTTTCTGCGCCTGCTGTATCTTCGCCTCGAAGTCGCGCCGCTCTTCATCGGCCTTTTTCTTCTCCGTGACATCGAGAATCTGTATCAGGGAATTCATGCGGCCCAACGAGTCCTGATACACGGCGCTGCGCACTTCCCCCGTGCGGATGCTTTTGTCGCCTCTCACGAAACTGAACTCGTAGTGGTCCGGCACCTTCTCACCCCGCTGGCGCCGCACGTACCGGTCAACCGCCAACGCCCTGCTCTCATCGGTGAGCGGGAAATCGAAATTTTTCCCGAGCATCTGTTCCGAGGGATACCCCGCGATCCGGCAGAACTCGTCGTTCACGTAGATATACTCCGCGCGGTCGTTCACGATGGCGATGCCCATGTGCGACTTTTCCACCACGGAGCGGAACTTTTCCTCGCTCTGGGCCAGTTCGCGCTCCGCCTCCTTCCTCTTGGTGATGTCCACGAACAGGCCGACCGTGGAAGGCTTTCCGTCGAGCGTCATGGCGGATATTATCACGTCCGCGTACACGATGGTGCCGTCCTTCCGCAGGCAGGGAAGGTCCTCCGCCGTGTAACTCCCGGCGTCGGTGGCCGAATGGAATTCCCGCCTTGCCCTTTCCTGCGCCTCGGGGGGATGAATGTCCGTGACGCCGAGCTTCAAAAGCTCATCCTCTGGATACCCGAGAAACGAGCATATCGCGGGATTTGCCTGCACGAAGCGCATGGATTCGGTGTCGGCAACAAGTATCCCCTCGGCGGAATACTGGAAGAGCGCGCGGTACCGCTCGTCGGACGCCTTGAGGGCCTCCTCGTATTGTGCCTGTTCCGTCACATCGGTCACTATGCTGGTAACCGACTGCACGTGGCCGGCATTGTCCCGTATCGCCGCGCCGGTTACGAGGCAGGTCCTCACGTTGCCGTCCTTCCTGATGAACCGGTACTTGTTGGAGAGAATCTTTACTCCGGACAGTAATCGAAGCATGTTGCCGGCTGCCGCCTGGACGTCATCGGGATGAAGAAAGCCCGCATCAATCACGGTCTTCCCCACCACCTCGGAGCGGCTATAGCCGGAGATCTCCTCCGCCCGGCGGTTGGCGTCAATGATCACGAAGTTTTTGTCATAGGTGATAATACCCTCGGCGGCATTCTCGTACACCAGCCGGTATCGTTCCTCGCTCGAACCGAGTTCATCTATCGCCCGTTTGCGCGCCGTAATATCGGTGATGAATCCTTCCAGGAAGAGCAGGCGGCCTTCATCGGAATACACACCGCGCCCGCGCTCCCACACCCAGCGCGTCTCCCCGCCCTCGGTGATGATGGGATATTCATCCTCGAAGTGTTTCCCCTCGCGCAGGACATCCTGCCACTTCTGCCAGAGAGTCTCCCGGTATTCCGGCTGTACAATGTCGTTGAACGCGATGCGCCTGTTACCTATAAAATCAGCCGCGGCGTACCCGGTTATATCCAGACAGCCGTCGCTGATGAACTCCATGGTCCAGTCGCGATCGTTGGCGCACCGGTACACGAAGCCGGGCAGGTTGCCGATGAGCGTGGAAAACATCCGCTCGCTCTCGTGCAGCGCCGCACCGAGTTCCCGGCGGTTGAAATGAAAACTTTTCATGATATAATCAACTATCGGTTCCAGCGCGCGGGCGCTGACCGGCGTGAGGACGCAGCACGGCGGCAGTGTGGAATGGCGCAGGGCGGGATGGTCTGCCCGGTCCGCCATGAAAATCACGGGGATGGAAAATGATTTCTGTATCGTCTCCCCCGTTTCCACGCAATCCCCGGGGAGCTCGCAGTCAATCAGCACAAGGTCGGGATTCAGTTCCTCGGCCATACCGATGGCCTCGTCGAGTCCCTTCAGCGAATGCGGCAGGGCGGAAGCGAAAGCGCTCATTTCCGATGCCGCCCGGTCTGCAAGGGCGGGATCGGATGTGGCTATGAGTATCCTCGGTTTTTTCATCGATACAGTGCGTCCCTTTCACAAGAACGGAGCGGAGGAAACAAATCTCAAACCCGGACCGGCGACATCTGGGATAGTCCGTGATATGTTACGGTGGTGAGTGCACCATCAATCACAAATATTTTCAAGTATTATTTGCCGGCCGTTCACGCGGATCACACGGAGCGGGAGGGATGTGCGGCAGGGTCGTTACGATGTAACGATACAGCGATGGGGATGATATATCGCCCTGCAACACATGCGCATCATCTCCCCCTTAAGAATGATCACTTTATTATTGGGATTGCCGCGCCCGCATGCACACGCTCAGCAGGCCGTCTTGCGGACGAGCTCAACCGGCCGCAGTCGTGCCTTCGTGTTCTCGATGAGCCGGCGGTACACGTCGCGCTTCGACGGCTCCACGCCGGAGAGGGCGCCGTAAAGTTCGATCTCGAACTCCAGCCCCAGGTTCACCGATTCCGCGATGTCGCGGCACCGTGCCAGATCGAAGACCATGTGCCGCGTGTTGATACGCCCGGGACGGACGCGCTGGCGGATTACCGGTGCGTTGTCTCCGGTGATTTTCCCGCCCACGGAGGTGGTCTTCCCCAGGTCCTCGGACCAGCGGATGATCGACTCGGTGACCCGGTACACCTCCTCGTCGTCGTTCGTACGCCGCATCGACGCGGAAAGGTCACTCCGCCCCACGGTCACCTGACTGATAGCGCGGAACTCTTCGCAGGAGGTGATACCGTCGAGGTTGTCGTAGGCGGTGATGGTCTCGATATTGATCGCCAGCAGGGGAAGCGCTGCGCCGCGGTAGACCTCGCGCGCCGATTCCACGAAATTTTTCAGTGCGTACTCCGACTCGATCATCGGGGCGAGGACGCCTTCCACCTTCATGGATTTCAGCGCGCGCATGTCGTTGCGCGCGTCGGGACCGCCTATCTTGACGATGAGCGGAAGGGCCGGTTCTCCCAGCGCCTTGAGGTACGCTATTTCATCGAACGTCATGTCCTCCACCTCGGTGCCGCCTTTCAGCGCCACGAGCCCGCACTCGTTGTGGAGATGGTTAAGCCTTTTCAGCAGGTGTTCCATATCGCCCCTCCCTTCGCGCGGGCAGATACCCGGCAGTAGTAGTATCGGATAAAATCGGCGAATTCATTAGAGCATAACAGTGCCCAACGGACATGAAAGAATAGTGAATATTTTATTTGATAATGTCACTTTGTCGGGCCGCCGGAGCATTACCACAGCGCCCCGAGCTTCTTCGCCTAAAAATAATATTGCAAGATCGTACCGGATGGTATATCATCACCCCACACCAACCGGGAGGGCGATGCCCCATGAAAAAAATATTCATACCGCTGCTTGTGATGTGCGCGGCCTCGCTGTACGCCGACGAAATCCACCTCAAAGACGGGTCGGTGATACGTGGAGAAGTGAAAGGCGCGGGGGCCGATACAATCATTTACAGGGACGAGGCGGTGTTCCACGCGAAAGAGGTCCCCCTGGCGAATGCGGCGCGAATCGTCTACCCCGAAGGGCTCACGGTAAACCCGAACGAGAAGGTCTTCGACGATGTCCACCGGCGGGACGGCTCCGTCTTCAAAGCGAAGGTGCTGCGCCTCACCGGGGATTCGGTCGTTCTCCACGGCGAGCGGGAGATCGTGCCCCGGCGCGTGCCCACGGCCGATCTCTCGAAGGTAGTCTACAACGGCGGGAGCGTAATATCGTTCCTTGAAGCACACCAGGCGGCGATCAAGGCGCAGTCCGAAGGAAAGGCACAGGCTTCGGACAAAGTGCAGGCCCCGGCGCACTATCCTCCCCCGACCCACCATGTCGACGGCGCCATGAATTTCTACCTGATTCTGCTGGCGGGCTTCGGCATAACCAGAAACGCGGACCTCGCCGCCTACACGGAAGAGCAGGCGCAGCGCTATCTCACCCACCTCCAGTCATACGATCCCTACTGGAGCACCAGCCGCGTGGAAGGCGCGGGCGCGCCGTATCACCCCGACCTGGACCTGGAGATCGAGGCGCGTCTCTTCGACGACATCGGAATCGGCATCGGCGTCACGGGAGGCCTTTCCCTCATCATGCCGGCCACGGCGAACATCGTCGACGCGTCGGGCAATGAGACGGTGATGTTCTTCGGCACGGGGTTCTTCGCCTACTGCGCGACGACGCTCTTCCTGAAACACTATTTCGCCATACGCAATTCGATGGCGGTGTACGTCCTCGGAGGCGCCGGTATCGGCCTCTACTACGGGAACGCGACGATCTCCATCAGCGAGGGCGACCTCCCCGACGCCTACGGCCTCCCGGACAAAAGCTCGTACGAGGAAAGCTTCTCCGGCTCCGGGACCGGGTATCACGGTGTCCTGGAGCTGGGCATCGAACAGAAGCCGGTCACCGTCATGGCGGGAGTGAAGATACGTTACGCCGATATCGATGAGCTGGAATCCGGCGGCAGGGTGATGAGGCTCGACAGCGGGAGCGCCGCCCACCTGAAGCTGAACGGCGCCATGCTCTACGCCGGTATCGGCCTCCTGTTGTAAAAAAAAGGCCGAACCCTTTCGGGCCGGCCCGTAACATGGTGGGTCAATGTTGGGGATAAATCCGTCCGGCGTTACTCCGCCCTGTCGCCGTAGATGTCCCGCACCTTCTGCCGGTCCGTCTCGGTGAGGTACGTGGGCCACCATTCGTTGTAGGAAGCATCGTTGATGGTGTAGGTCTTCTTCCACGCGCTCACGGTCCCGCTGGACGTGGAGTAATGCATCACGGAGCGGTAGTCGTACGCGTAGTCGGTCACGTCGTAGAGGGTCGTGTCCATGATCTGGTACTGG
The DNA here is from genome assembly GCA_017998375.1 of Spirochaetota bacterium. GTDB lineage: Bacteria > Spirochaetota > UBA4802 > UBA4802 > JAGODF01 > JAGODF01. Next base: position 1,901 of record JAGODF010000096.1, on the reverse strand, counting down.
CCCGCGGCCTCGGGGCGGATGTTCGACCAGAGCACGGTGATATACTGGTCGCGGTCGGGGCGCTGGTGCTCGTGCGTGAAGCCCAGCAGGTGCCCCAGCTCGTGCGTCGCCTGGCGCTGAGAGGCATTGGATTGCAGGTATATCAGCGGATTCTTCCGATAGCCTATGGTCGAGGAATTGTTTTCAGACTTCACGATACGGCACACGTAGTCGCCGCCCTCGGGCTTTTCGATGAACTGCACGTTTCCGGCACCGGACCACTCCTGCATCGCGAGTTTGATCATCTTCAATGTGTACTGGTCGTTTTCGTCGTTCGCATCGAAGCCCTCAATGCGGTAGTACACATTCCCTTCCGGCCAGGCGACCGATTCAATCACCTGCCCCTGCTCGTCCTGAACCGCGAATTCTCCCTCGTAGCACGCGGTCATCATTGCCGCGATTACCATGAAGCCGATAACTATCAGATTTTTTCTCATGTCGCCCACCATCAACCTTTATTTTTATAAGAACGAACGTTTGTTCGTTGTGATTATAATATACGAACGTTCGTTCATTTCGTCAACAGGTGGAGTGAATTTTTTTAGGGTTTTTTCAAAAAGTTATGTGAACTATACGACAATAACAGTAGATATGTACACTTTTAACAGGCTCTGACCCCATTATAAGCGCTAGCTGTGATTTTTCAGTCCAAATAGACTAAAAAAAATTGCTAAAATCGCGGCTCTGACCCCATAAAATAGAGAAACCCGGCTTTTTACCGGGTTTTCCATGTCTCCAATCCCACTCTACTCCTAATAAAAAAGATACAGTGCTGCGAAGGTGATGCCGTAGTAGTAATCGTTCCCCATGGAGGGGGCATCGCCCTCCGCCTTATAGTGAAGAAACTGAAACCTGCCGCCGAGGCTGATCACCGTGTTCATCGATGGGAAATAGTATGATGCGGTAATCGCCGTATTATTTCCAGTCCCGGTGTAATTGTAGTCGATTCCTTCAGAATATATTTCCATACCCATTTGTTTTAACCTGGGCGACGTGTGATCAATAGCCAGATAAATCAGCGACGTGCTGATGGAGAGACTGAAAGCATCGGCAACAGGGAGGATTAGGGCCATCCCTGCGCCCGGTCCGGATATCTGGAAACTGTTTTTCCAGAAATCAACGCGACTGGTATATCCCACCGGAACGATCACAGTCTCAGGAGTATCTTCCTCATTGTATAATTGTGTTTTATACCCTGCAAGGATTCGGAAATACCGGTTCACCAGATACATCAGCGACAGTTCCGCCTCAAGCCTTTCAACATTTGAAACAATGCCCACATTTCCAACCCCGGCCAGGGGCAAAGAATATCTCGACCGGGGATTATTAACGCTTACCATCATAAAGCCAGTCAGTGTGAATGTATCAAATACAGTAAGCGAGAGGACGGGCCCCACGAGCAGCGCCGGATCAATTTCCACGTTATCAAAGCCTTCGCTCCAGGCTGGATTCCAGTAGGAATAATACGATGTTACGCCTATTCCAAGGGGCCAGGAAAAAGCGGGTATACTTGTCGATATCACCAGGACCAGTACTGCCGTCATTATGGATTTTTTATACCACATGATACATCTCTCCATTTTTCGAATGCTTATTCATTCAACCAGAATGCAGTATGGCAATCCTAGGAACTTCCATAAACTCCAGGGTCCCGTCAGTAATCCTGATTCATCTATCCAGCCCTACAGGCTGTGTCCACTTCCTTCCTTATCGCGGCGATATGCTCCGGCGTGGTGCCGCAGCAGCCCCCGATGATGGACACGCCTGACTCTATCAGCGCTTTCACCCGCGCGGCCATGTATTCCGGCGTTTCCGGATAGACGAGGCTGCCGCCGCGCGTTTCCGGCAGACCCGCGTTGGAT
>JAGODF010000426.1 GCA_017998375.1 Spirochaetota bacterium | reverse complement strand
CTGTAATATCATTTGACATTTGTTTCTCCATCCCATATAGGGTGTGACTGCCGTCATGGGAAGAACAATACGGCGGCCGTTAGAGACGGCCCGAACGGTGGAATCGCGATACCATGGAAGCGCTCCGGGTAATGAACGACACTGGAATCCGGGACTGACAGCCTCAACGCAAGCGGCAGATTATTCGAGGAGAGGACCCGATCATGAATGAGCCCAGAGGACTTCCATTGAAGGTCAAGCTCGGCTTCGGCGCGGGAGAGTTCAGCAGCAGCCTGTTCTGGATCACCATGGCCTTCTGGCTCATGATTTTCCTGACCGACGAGGTGGGACTGTCCGCAAGCCTGGCGGGACTGGCGATAATGGCGGGAAAAGCGCTGGACGCGGTCATCGACCCGGCCGTGGGCTTCCTCTCCGACCGGACCAGGAGCAGGTGGGGAAGGCGGAGACCCTGGTTTCTTTTCGGAGCGGTACCGTTCGGCCTCGCCTATTTTCTGATGTTTACCAACCTCCGCCTCACCGGACAGACGGCCATTTTTATCTGGGAGAGCGCGGCGTTCATCCTTCTCTGCTTCACCTATTCCTGTGTGAACGTGCCGTACAACTCCCTGATGCCCGAGCTTACCGCCGATTATAACGAACGGACCTCTCTCACGGGGTACAAATCGATGTTTTCCGTCATAGGTACCATCCTCGGGGCCGGAGCGGCGATGCCGATCATAGCGGCGTTCGACACGCGCACCCACGGATTCATGGCCATCGGCGCGATCTTCGGCGCGTTGATCATCATCTCGGTGCTCGTGCCGTTTTTCACCGTAACCGAGTCCGCTCGCCACGGCGCCGAAAGCCAGATCAACATCTTCAAATCGAACCGCGACGCCTTCCGCAACAGGCCGTTTGTCCTGATACTGGCAACCTGGACGCTCAACACCTGCGGGATCACCGTGGTGACCGCCACGCTGGTCTACTATTTCAAGTACGTGTTCAACGATCAGCAGCTCATCACTCCCGCGTCCCTCATCATGCTGCTCACCTCCATGGCCTTCATTCCGGTGGCGGTGAAACTCGTGGGCGTACTGGGCAAAAAACTTGTTTACATGCTCGGCATGTCTGCCGTCACGGTGTCCGCTCTGCTGATATTCTCGATCGGTCATATCGCCGGTATCTACGCGATATACGGGATCATGTTCGTTACCGGTATCGGCCTCTCCACTCACTATGTGCTCCCCTGGGCCATCATTCCGGACACCATAGATTTCGACTACGCTGAAAGCGGCGTGCGCCGCGAAGGGGTGTATTACGGACTCTGGATGTTCATGATCAAGATCGGGCAGGCCCTCGCGGGCCTCTTCGTCGGAGTGGTTCTCGACCTGTTCGGATATATTCCCGACGTATCCCAGAGCGCCTCGTCCCTTCTGGGAATACGCCTCCTGGTGGGCCCCATCACCGCCGTGTTCTTTATCCTGGGTATCGTTTTTCTTTACCTCTATCCGATCACCAGAGAACGCTACGAGGAAATCCGGGGAAAGATCGCGATGATGGAATCGCGGTGACGCGCACAGCCATCTGAGTTGTTGCGCGGCGGAAACCGGCGCGCGGCGAGGCGCGTCTTTCCCATCGCCCCGCCCGTTGAAAAAATACTCGCATTCCCGGCAATGGCGCGGTAGAGTTATCCCCGGACGAGGGCATGGAGAGCATGAAGACCAAACAGGACATCGTGGAGAACTGGCTCCCACGTTATACGGGAATGGCCCTGGAGGGATTCCAGGAATACATCCTCCTCACCAACTTCATAACCTATGTGGGCATGTTCGCCGACAAGTACGGCGTCCCCGTTACCGGGGCGGACCGTCCCATGCAGACGGCGAGCGCGCTCGGAATCACCATCATCAATTTCGGCATGGGAAGCGCCATGGCCGCCACGGTGATGGACCTGCTCGCGGCGGTACGGCCCACGGCGGTGCTCTTCCTCGGCAAGTGCGGCGGGCTGAAAAAGAGGACCCAGCTCGGCGACCTGGTGCTTCCCATCGCCGCCATCAGGGGCGAGGGCACCAGCAACGACTATCTCCCTCCGGAGGTCCCGGCGCTGCCGTCGTTCGCCCTGCAGATGGCGGTTTCGCATATCATTAAAAAACACGAGATCAATTACTGGACCGGAACGGTGTACACCACCAACCGCAGGGTCTGGGAGCACGACGAGAAGTTCAAGGACTACCTTCAGGACATACGGGCCATCTGCATCGACATGGAGACGGCGACCATTTTCTCGGTGGGTTTTTACAACAGGATTCCGCACGGCGCCCTGCTCCTTGTGTCGGACAACCCCATGATACCGGAGGGCATCAAGACCGCGGAAAGCGACCGCGAGGTCACCTCGCGCTTCGTCCATAAACACCTCGAGATAGGGATAGACGCGCTTCTGGAGCTTAAAAATTCCGGGGAATCGGTGAAGCACCTCAGGTTCGACTAGGACCGCCGACCCTGCCTGAATACCGTACGACGAGAACCGTGACGTCATCGTCGGGACCGTCGCCGGAGCCGGTATGCTCGCTCACCTGGGAAATGAGGCTGTCGCAGATCGACCGCGGATCGTTCCGCGAGAGCCGCATGATCGCGGTCTGGAGCCTCTCCTCCCCGAAAATGTCCCCCGCGCCGTTACGCGCCTCGGTGACGCCGTCGGTGTACAGAACGATCCCGTCACCGGGGTGGAGCGTCATGGACCTTTCATC
>JAGODF010000095.1 GCA_017998375.1 Spirochaetota bacterium | reverse complement strand
GGCCAGGGCGTGTGCCTCCTCGTTCCTTTCCGCCGGGGCCAGCGCGGGGCTCTTCGGCGTGCCCCTGAAAATGTTCGGGACGCCTGAGCAGAAGAAGAAATACCTGCCCGGCATCATCAACGGCGACATCATCGGCTCGTTCGGCCTCACGGAGCCGGAAGCGGGATCCGACGCGGCATCGATCCGGACCACCGCGGTGAAGAAGGGGAACGACTGGGTGCTGAACGGCTCCAAGACCTTCATCACCAACGGGCCCATCGCCGACGTCTGCCTGGTGATGGCATACAACGACAAGGCCGCCGGCCCGGGCGCGGGTGTCACGGCGTTCCTGGTCGATAAGGACGCACCCGGCTACAAGGTGGGCAAGGGCTTCGACAAGCTCGGATTCCGCGGTTCCCCCACGTCGGAAATCTTCCTGGACGACTGCACTGTGCCGGAGAGCGCTGTGCTGGGCCAGGCGGGCAGGGGATTCATCCAGGCGATGCAGACGCTGGAGTACGGCCGCATCGGCATGGCGACGGTGGCGCTCGGCATCGCGCAGGCCTGCCTTGACGAGGCGAACAAGTACTCCAAGGAGCGCAAGGCCTTCGGGAAGCCGATCAACCGCTACCAGGAAGTGAGCTTCAAGCTGGCGGATATGATGATCATGACCGACATCGCGCGGATGCTGATCTACCGCGCGGCCTACGCGAAGCAGGTGGCAGACCCCGAGGCGGCCATCTACGCCTCCTGCGCGAAGCTTTTTGCCAGCGAATCGGCGACGCAGATCGCGAGCATGGCGGTGCAGGTGCACGGCGGTTACGGCTACATCAAGGAGTACGCGGTGGAGCGCCTCTACCGCGACGCGAAGCTTGGCGAGATAGGCGAGGGCACTTCGGAGATACAGCGTGTGCTCATCGCCAAGAGCATCCTGGCGAAATGCGCGAAGTGATACATGAGCATGGAAGGCGCGAAAGCGTTTTCGCGCCTTCCATGGTGTTATTACACAAGGAGGAAACATGTCCATTGACACGAAGTTCAAAGGAAAAACATACCCGTCGGTGAAGTACCATGTCTGCCGGGAGAAGATCCGCGAGTACGCGAAGGCAATCAAGAACACCGACCCCCACTACATGGATGAGGAGTTCGCGAAGAAGACGAAGTACGGCACCATCATCGCACCGCCGACGTTCTGCGTGGTCTTCGGCGCCTACCTGATAGAGCCGATCTTCTTCGACAACGAGCTCAAGCTCAACCTGGCCATGCTGGTGCACGGCGAGCAGGAGCTGGAGTTCTACGACGTGGTGAAGGACGGCGACGTGATCACCTCCACGGCGAAGATATCGGAAATCGTCAACAAGGAGAAGCTCGACCTGATCGCGATCGAGGTGCTCTCGAAGAACCAGGCCGGCAAGGACGTCTGCAAGGGTATCTATACTTTCGTGGTGAGGAAATAGCCATGGCAAACGCGAAATTCGAAAAAGGAATGACGTTCAGCGTCCAGGAGAACGTCGACAAGTACAGGGCGATATACTACGCCGGCGCGTCCGGCGACTTCAACCCGATCCACATCGACCCGGAGTTCGGGAAGATGGTGGGACTGGGCGGCGTGATTCTCCACGGGCTCTGCGCGCTGGGCTTCGTGGCAAAGACGGTGACCGACCTTGCCGGCGATCCGGGAAGGCTCAAGAAACTCAAGTGCCGCTTCGCCTCTCCGGTGAAGATCGACGACACCATCTCCATAAGCGGCGAGGTCACGGATGTGCAGGGTGGCCGCGCGACGGTGGCACTCAAGGTTGTGAACCAGGCCGGCCTCGAGGTGGAGAAATCGGTATCGGCCGAGGTCGAGGTGTAACTGTTCCCAATGCACGCCCGGGGTCGCGCACCGGTCGCGTACCGGTCGCGTACGAAGGGGCGTCCGTCATTACAGGATGTCGACGACTACGATGGTGACGTCGTCGTTGAAGCTCTCACGCGATGCGGCCCAGGTGCGCAGTTCCGTCTCCATGGAAGCGATGAATGATTGCTGGTCCATACCTCTTTTATTCATCAGCGCCGTCCCGAAGGCCGCCCGGCCGAACATTTCCCTCCTGGCGTTGAACAGTTCCGTGACTCCGTCGGTGTAGAGAACCAGCCGGTCGCCGGGACCGGCTGCGAACTCCACCGCGCTGCAGTGTATGTCGCTGCGGGTCCCCAGCATGCGGCCCGCGGGGAGATATTCGGTGATCCATGAGTTGCCCCCATGCTGCACCAGCAGTGGTTCGTGCCCTCCCCGGGCGTACCGTGCCTTTCCTTCCTCCAGGTCGATGAAAAGGTATCCGGCGGTGACGAAATTGTTCTCTATAATGCCGGCGAGGATCCTGTTCATTTCCACGAGAAGAGACTCTGGTTTTCCCGCGAGGTCCCTGAGCATGTAAAAGATTACCTTGATCATAGACGTGATCATGGCGGACGGGACCCCGTGCCCGGAAATGTCCGCTATCAGGATGCCTATTCTTTTCTCGTCCACCACGTGGAAATCGTAGAAGTCGCCGCCTACGTACGCGGAGGGGATGTAGAGGGTGGAACACTCGATCCCCGGAACGCGGGGGGTTTCCGTCGGGAGCGTCGAGCGCTGCATCTTTTCAGCGAGCTGGAGTTCCTGCTCGATGAGGGCAAGGACGCGCTCGCGTTCGTATGCCTTTGCAAAACGGAGCGACAGCAGGAAGGACTGGGAAAGAACGAAGATGAAGACCCCAAAGGGAAAGAAAGGCCCAGTGTCAATGATGCGCATGTCGTAAAGGATCTCGTTGGTAACGGTTATCATCAGGATGAACGTCCCGAAAAGAAAGATCGCCGCCCCCTCGCGCTTCCGCGCCGAGGCGATGATGACTATCGCCAGTATGTATGTCCCGATCGCGAGGGTGAATATTTCATAAAACAGGATTGAGTGGTTGTAGATCCAGACCGGTGTAAACAGTACCAGCAGTGACCCTGCGGCGCCTACGGCCTGAACGATGCGGGTCAGGCGTTTGGATATGTCGAAGGGGAAGATCGTGAGCATGAACGTCATAACGAGTGGAAGGCCCGCGTAGAGCGTCAAATACTCTAGCTTCAGCATGAGGGACCAGCTGAACCTGGGGAACCAGTAAATGAGGAAATATTCTCCGGTAACGAGGGGCCGCATTGCGATGAGAAGGCAGAAGAGCCCCAGGTACAGGGGAGACTTGTCAACTTTCTGAATGAAGAACATCCCCAGGAGGAACAGGCCCATGATGAGCAGGCTACCCAGTAGGAACACCTGGAAGGAGATGTTGTTCCCCCTGGTCCGTTGGACAGATGTGCTTTCTCCGATAATTACGGATTGCAACATGCCTCCCTGCACGGTGTGGTAGTTTGAAACATGAACGACCAGTTCCAGTATCTCCGACATGTCACGTATTTCCCGGACCATCGGAAGATACTGGGGAACAGATTCTTCCGCGGAGGATCCGACGGTGCCGTTTCCCGCTACGAGCTTCCCGTTGAGGAAGGCCCGGTAAGAGGTGCGGATTTCGTGAAAGTAGAGGGCCAGATCGCTTTGCATTCCGGAAAAGCGCAGCGTAAGGCGGTACGTGGCGTAGCCGTGGCTGCCTATCGTGCCGCCGCCCACGGGGTGCCTGGTCCACGATGAAGGGACGTTAATGTAGCCAGGCTGAATTCCAACGGCCTCTCGGTTTCCGGTGCCGGGAGAGATGAACCAGCCGGGATAAAATTCCCACTCCCCATCAAGGGGAACGTTGCCCCTTACGCCAAAATCCCATTTCGCCAGGTCTAGGACTCCCTTTACCGCCTTGGGATAGGATTGCGCACCCATGTCGTGCGAGCAGGAGCTCAGAAGAACGGCAAGCGTGGAAATCACGAGGAACCGGGCGATGCGGCAGTAGCGTCCTGAAACAGCGCGATACCAGAGAACGGCCGCCGGAACGGTGTTTGCCGGGATGGGTCTCCCGGAGCGGCGCGCTCCCCGCCGCGAAGTTATGGCCTTGAGTATGATTTTCATCTGCCGATCTTCTGTTTGAGCCACCAGGCCGCTCCCGGCGCATCACCCTTCCTGCATGAAACCATCATCAACATCAGGGGAATGAGAATGATGGCGAACCTGGTCATTGTTACCAATTCTCTTGCATCAAGATGGCATTTCCGGTGTGCGCCCGTTGTCAACCGGTCTGCCTTTGCTGGTATTTATATAGTAAATACGCGGAAAGAGTCAATGATATTATATGCGAGTACCTTGTGATATGGGTCTTCCGTGTCGGTTGAAGTTAGGGGAACACGTTTCCGGAGGCTGGGGAGGGAATCATCACCGGCAGATAAATCTGCTTTACTTTTATCTTTTCCCGCTGTAAAATATGTGTATATCAATGATTCCTTTCCATACGTTCCGGCCGGTGATAAGTCAGTTGTTTAATAAAAATATTCGGGGGTGTGTATCATGAAATCGGTACTACAGAAAATGGCGCAGGGCTTTAAAGTAAAGAAAGACGCGGAAAAAGTGTACAAGAGGCTCAGGAAACACCTGGATACACTGCCAGTGGGATACCCGTCCACTCTCTCCGGGGTGGAACTGAGGCTCCTTTCCGCCATGTTCACTGTGGAAGAAGCGAAGCTCGCGACGATATTGAACTGGCGGAAGGAAACGTTCGAGCAGATCGAGGAGAGGGCCGTGAAACAGGGTTACGAGAAGGAGCGCCTGTTGTCGCTGCTCGATTCAATGGATCGCAAGGGTGCGATCTTCGTGACCATGGCCGGAAAGAAGAAGTACTACGCGCTCCATCCGTTCGTCATCGGCATGTTCGAGATGCAGCTTAAAAGGCTCACCCCGAATTATTACCTCGATACCCGCGACTACATGCTGAAGAGCTATGCCGCAGAGTATTACGGCTCTGTGCCCCGGCAGATGCGGGTGATACCCGTGCAGCGAAGCGTGACCCCGCAGATGGCCATCGCCGCGTACGATGACATCCGCGAAATCGTGGACAGGACGAAGGACCGCATCGGGGTGACTGACTGCATCTGCAAGGTCGCAAAGGAGTCGGTGGGCCTTCCCTGCAAGGTGACCGATAGGCGCGATGTCTGCATGGGGTTCCGCGATTTCCATGACATCTACGCGCGCCACGGGTGGGGACGGACCGTGTCGAAGAAAGAAGCAATGGCGATACTGGACCGCAACGAAAAGGAGGGGCTGGTGCTCATGCCCTCCACCATGCAGCAGCCTCAGTTTGTCTGCTCGTGCTGCTCCTGCTGCTGCGGTATCATGGAGCTGGTGGGCACCATGCCCCGCCCGGCCGATCTGGTAGAGAGCAACTACCGGGCGGTACTCAAGACGGACTTGTGCACGGGGTGCGGCAGATGCGCGAAGCGCTGCCAGATGGGAGCCATCGTCATGGAGGGCAACAAGGCCGTGGCGGTTGACGCGAAGAAGTGCGTAGGGTGCGGTGTCTGCGTCGCCACCTGCAAGGCGAACTCGCTTTCACTTGCCAGGAAGGAAATCCAGTTTGTGCCGCCCCTGGACATTGAAGCGCTCTACGAGCATATCGATGATAACAGGAAAAGCAAGGCGGGGAAGATGACGTTCATGGCTCGCGCGGCGATGGGATTGAATACAAAGTAGCGGTCTTTCAGCAAAAAGAAGTCGGCGCGCGGTGCAGCCTCATTACCCGTTCGGCATGCCGCTCCACCGCGCATGATTTTTGACTTTGCCCGAATGCCCCCTGTCTACGGTGCAGGGCGGGAAGACTACAGGCAGAGTATCTCGTCTTCGGTGAGATCCTCAACCTTGACCGGATCGATGCCCTTGATCATGGCGGCGAGCTGCTTGTTTGAGATCTCCGGCATGGTGTGGACTATCCTCCACTTGTTGTCCTTCATCCAGGTGAAGAACTGCCAGGCGTAACAGTCCTTGCAGTGGACTTTCTTCCTTTCGATGTACGCGTCCCCATCAAGCCCTTCGAGAGCCGCGTGTTTGGGGCACCCGATGTCCTTGCAGAACATTCCCGATTTGTATTCCCTGCTCATGGCCGATCCCCCTCCTGGTTGGTCGTTCAATTCTGACAACACATATGCGGCTGATTATTAAAATCTGCCATACTGTAAATATAGTGCAATTTTGCAGAGTTTCAAAAAAAGTTCAGCCGTTTCAATGTCCCACGAAATGGTCCATGGCCTTCGTCACGCCCGTCACCCTCGCGAGCCAGTCTCCGAAGGGTGCCGGGAAGAACTTGAGGAGTGGTGTTATTATCACCATGGCGGGAAGCTTTACATATGTTTTTTCCTTTTTTACGGCTTCAACCACTTTCCTGGCGACATACCCAGGCTGGAGAATGGGATTGAACAATGGGGCTTTGAATCCCGTGAACATCCCCGTATCTATGATCGATGGACACACGCAGGTGATTGGTATTCCAAGCCCCGCTTTTTTCATCTCCATCCGGAGCGAGTCGGTGAAGCCGACCACGCCGAACTTGGTGGCGCAATAGTCGCCCATCCTGGGGACCGCGAGGAGGCCGGCGGCCGAGGCGACGTTGACGATGTGGCCGGCGCCGCGCTTCATCATGTCGGGAAGGAACTGTTTGGTCATCCAGATCAGACCAAGGAGGTTGATATCAATTGTCTTCCTTATTTCCGCATAGGACGCGTCGGCGATGGACTTGCCTATGACGATGCCCGCGTTGTTCACGAGGATGTCGATGACCGTGTCCTTCTTGACTGCCTTCACCGTCTTTTCAACCGCCTTGGGATCCGATACATCGCAGACAAAGGTGGTCACTATCACGCCCAGGGCGGCTGCTTCTTTCCCGGTTTCTGCGAGCTTTGCCTTGTTGATGTCCATCAATACCAGGTTGGCCTTCTCCTGTGCGAACAGGAGCGCCATCTCCCGACCGATGCCGGCTGCCGCGCCGGTAATGAGGACGTTCTTCCCCGAAAGTGATTTCATCTGCATCCTCCAGGGCCGATGGAGTAATTGGTCCATCGACCAAATTGATCATGGATTACCCTATACCTGTCGGAGTGTGTGATATCAAGCATTAATTTGCCGTTGGACGGAAATTAAATTGCATTCCGCGGGTGAGGTTGATACTCTTCCGTTAACGAACATGTACGAAAAGCTGCCCGCGCGCGGCACGCAGGAGGCGCATCATGCCGAAATTCATTGACCTGAGCATCGCCATCGAGGCCGACCTGCCATCGGATCCGCCGATGATGGTTCCGAAGATCCAGTACGTTTCCCACGACGAGGGGGCGGAGCAGATGAAGATGTTCTTTCCGGGGATCGATCCGTCACGCGACCTGCCGCGGGGCAAGGGGTGGACCGTTGAGTTCGTGCAACTTTCCACCCACTCCGGCACACACCTCGACGCGCCGTGGCACTATCACCCCACCATGAGCGGCGGGGTGAAGGCGCTCACCATCGACGAGGTTCCGCTGGAGTGGTGCGCGGGACGTGGTGTGAAGCTCGACTTCCGTCATTACCCCGACGGCCACCAGGTCACATCCGCCGAAATGGAAGCGGCCTTTGCGAAGATAGGCCATGTATTGGCTGAGGGCGATATCGTCCTGGTGAACACAGGAGCGGACAAGTGGTGGGGAAAGCCGGAGTACCTGATGAAGGGCTGCGGCATGGGGCGCGAGGCCACGCTCTGGCTGCTGGACCGCGGCGTGAAGGTGGTGGGCACCGACGCGTGGAGCTGGGACAGGCCGCTCCCATTCACGGCTGGGGAGTTCCAGAAGCACGGCGATCCGTCGATCATCTGGGAAGGGCATTTCGCGGGGATAGAGAAGGGCTACTGCCACATCGAGAAGCTCGCGAACCTCGAAACCCTCCCGGACCGTGGCTTCACGTTTTTCTGTTTCCCGGTTAAGATAAAAGGTGCGAGTGCCGGATGGATCCGTGCCGTAGCGATGGTGGAGTGATCGGCGCGCGGGGAATATCAGCCCTGTATTCCCTTCATGATAAAATCAAAAAAGTCCTGCGCCATCGCATTGAAGTCCGGGCGCGGTGATTTTTTTTTCAGGACGAAATAATAGTAATCCACGCGCAGGAAGGCCCCGGCGATCATGTTGGAGGCCATCTCGGTGTCGAGGCCGCGTTTCAGCCGTCCCAGCTTCACCCCCTCTTCAAGGTAGAGCCTGATGTAACCCAGCATCCTGTTCTCGAACTCCCCGATGTATGGCTCGAACAGCCTGTTAAGGCCGGGTCCGATGCGCAGGTAGATGTTGCAGAGGTCCTCGTTCTCGGCGAAGAACATGAAGCTGCGCGTGATGAGCCGGAGGAATGAATCGTCGATATTCGATCCGCTAAGGTCGTGCGGGTCGATGAAGGCCATCTTCTCCCACTCGTTCAGGAAGTGGAGGAGGAGAGCGATAAAGAGCTGCTCCTTGTTCTCGAAATGGCGGTAGAAAGTGCCCTTCCCGACACGGGCTTCTTTGATTACGTCCTCGACGTAGGTTTCGTAGTATCCCTTTTCGGAAAAGATTTTCCGGGAACTCTCTAGAATCTGAACCTTGCGCTCTTCTCGTTTCATGTTTGTAGATAACTATCTAAAAAAATTCAACTGGTCAATGGCCAACGACCAAATAGCCGGTTTTTTATTTGCCGATGATATATTTTTTAAGTATTTTGTCAATATCATTTTAAACCGGACGCGTCCGGTATTACATAAATATTTATTTGTATATATTTAATTAAGTTTGAGGGCTCTGGCCCCATAAAATTAGCGCGGGAGGCCCTACCCACCCTGATTATGTTCAGGGCATGAAATTCTTGGAGGTTGTACCGTGGTCTGGATAATCGTATCCATGGGATTGATAACAGTGATTCTGGTCGTGTGGCTCTGGACGGAGCGGTGGCACCTGATGTTGCCGGGAACCTGGCCGGCGCTGAAATGGCTGGGATTCAGGAACACGCTCACCCTCGGTTGGCACGGAATCTGGTATGGGAGGTGGACGGTGCCGTATATCAGGGCGCTCAGCGGCTATGCGAACTTCTTTTCCCGCTGGGAGCGGGGAAAGCGGCTTGTCGACAGCACGGTCGCCCAGCGCTATCACGGTAAGGTGCTCACCCACGAGCTCGCGCGCGCCATCATAAAGATCGACCGCGACATTCCTTTACAGGATCTGGGCGACAGGATGATACCATATTCCCGCGCCCGCGACATCATCCTGAGCGCGAACGACGAGTATGCCCTGTATCAGTGCGGGTGCAAGACTTCCCGGCACGAGCCGTGCAAGGTAGTGCCGGAGAAGCCGTACATGACCTGCATCCTCATCGGTAAGACGCTGGTAGATTTTCTCCTTGAGCACAATCCCGATATCAGCAGGCGCCTCACCAGGGACGAGGCGCTGGAAAGCCTGGAAAAATTCCACAATTGGGGACTTGTGCACAACGCCTGGTTCAAGGACGCGCTCAAGGACCAGTTCTACGTAATCTGCAACTGCTGCTCCTGCTGTTGCCTGGGATTCGAGTCGATGAGGCTCGGCGTGAAGCAGCTCGCCCCGTCAGGGTACGTGGCCGTGGTGAACGAGGACGCCTGCCGTGGGTGCGAATCGATACTGGACTGCTGCCCCTTCGGCGCCATCTACATGAAGGACGGGAAGTCGCACGTGGACTGGGACAAGTGCATGGGGTGCGGGATATGTGAATCGAAATGCCCCAACCACGCGCGCACACTGGTGCTCGACGCGCAGAAGGGACTGCCGATGGACGTGCGCAAGCTCGGAAATGCCGGGATCGATTCACAAGCCTGATATAAAAATGGAGGTTGGACAGTGATGAGGGAATCGACAAAGGTGTTGATAAAAAAGCACGGGTGGCGCGTCGACCGGGCCATCCACAACTATATCTATTTCAGGTGGTACTATCCCTACGTGAAGGCGGTAAGTGTTTTCCTGGGCTCGCTGCGGTATCTCACCTGGATAAAACCGCTCAAGTATGTCGGCCACATGGCATTCAACCGCTACCACAGCAAGGTGATATCGGCCGGCGACGCGCGGAAGATATTCACCCTGAACGAGGACGTGCGCCTGGTGTCGGACGCCAACAAGAGGATAGTGCCGTACAAGTACGCGCACAAGATAATCTTCCAGGACCCGGAGTACATCGCGGTGATGGACTGCCCGTGCAAGAAGTCGTTCAAGGCGCCGGCCGACACCATCAACTCCTGTATCGTCGTGGGAAGCGGATCGGGGAAGTTCTGGGTTGATACGTGTCAGAAGTACAACGCCCGCCGGATAAGCCAGGCCGAGGCGATGGAGATGGTGAAGCACTACCGGGCGAAGGGGTACGTTACCCAGGCTTTCTTCAAGGTGGCCACCGGCGGCAGCACGGGTGTCATCTGCAACTGCCACCCGGACACCTGCGTGAGCCTTAAGGCGACGAGCATCACGAAAGAAATCAGCCGGGACGTTTTCATGAACGCCCAGTCGGGATACTCGGTGAAGCGCGATGCGAAGAAATGCAGGAAGTGCGGCGCCTGCGTGTCGTCGTGCCACTTCTCGGCGATGGAGATGTCCCCCGAGGGGCCGGTGTACCACAGGAGCGAGTGCATGGGATGCGGCCTCTGCGTCGAGGCCTGTCCCAACGGGGCAATCTCGCTGTATGTTGACGCGGACAAGCCGTTGCCGCTGGACATGGATTTTGTAAAGGCGGAGATGAAGAAGTCGGTGGCGGGATAAACATAATTTCTCGCAAAGACGCGAAGAGCGCAGAGGAAGAAACAACGGCAGGTAGTATGCAATTGGACACCTGCGTGGAGATAATTTATCATCGGCTCACCTGATTTGCCGGAGCATGGCAACTTGAATTTTTTCTTTTTCCTTGCGGCCTGGCGACTTTTCGAGAAATCCACATTTTCAATGGGGCGGTGGCTATAGTGAAAAACAACAAGGAGTACGATGTGATCGTCGTCGGGACGGGGGCGGGCGGTTCCACCGTGGCGCGCGAGATGACCAACCGCGGAAAAAAAGTCCTGATGCTCGAGGCCGGCGGCCGCTGGAACTGGATGGGCAACACGATGTCCGTGGCGATGGTGCTTAAATATTTCGGATTGGTGCGCAGCAGGGAAAAGCACACGGTCACCTTCGCGAATAACTACGGCGGACTCTCGAACCTCGCGGCGGGCTGCGCGGCGCCGCCGCCGAAGTCTGTCTTCGGACCTGCGGGGATCGACCTCTCGAAGGAAGCCGCCGAGGCGAAGAAAGACATGTGGATACAGGAGCAGCCGGATGAACTGGTGGGGCCCGAGAACCTTCGGCTCCTGGATGCAGCGAACAGCTTGGGATATCACTGGGGCAAGATGGAAAAGTTCATCGACCCGAAAAAATGCACCGGGAACGGCGACTGCATGCTGGGCTGCAAGACCGGCGCCAAGTGGACCGCGCGCGTCTACGGAGACGAGGCGGTGGCGAAAGGCGCGGACCTGCGTCTCAACACGAAGATAAAGGAAGTGATCGTCGAAGGCGGAAAAGCGGTCGGCGTGCGCGGCAGCAGTATCGGCGTGCCGGTGGAGTACCACGGGAAGTCGGTGGTGCTCTCGGCCGGCATCGACAACGCCTACATTCTCCGTAAAGCCGGCATCGCGGAGGCGGGGCGCGGGTTCTGCTGCGACTGGCTGCACTTCGTGGGCGGCGAGATTCCCGGCATGAACTCGATCGGCATGACCCCGATGTCGGTGGGGACCATGGAGCACTACGAATCGGACGGCATCGCCATCGTCCCCGTATTCCCCAACTGGGCAATGTTCGGCGCCTACCTCGCCTTCATGGGGCCGAAGCACCTGGCGAAGTTCCCGCGGTTCGGGAAGCTCTCCGGGATCATGGTGAAGGTGCGTGACGAAACCACGGGTGAGTTGTACAAGGGAGTTTCGTTCTCCAAGAAAGTCACAAAGGCCGATCGGATGAAGCTCGACAAGGGCGTCGATATCATAAAGAAAGTATTAAGGAAGGCAGGCGCGAAGGACGAGAGCATCATCGTGCTCAAGGCCGCAGGGGCGCACCCCTCGGCGACGTGCCGCATCGGCGAGGTGGTGGACAAGAACCTGGAGACGAGGATCGGCAACCTCTTCTGCTGCGACGCGAGCGTCTTCCCGTCGTCGCTGGGCCTGCCGGTGGTCTGGACCGCCGTGTCGCTCGGCAAGAGGCTCGCGAAGCATATGGACGCGCGGCTGGGTAAATAATCCGTGTGAGTCAATGCCGTTGCCTTTCTCCGCGCCCTCCGCGCCTCCGCGTGAGAATAATAAATTTCCCTCTGTGTCTCTGTGCCTCTGTGGTTATTTTTCGCTTTTCTCCCAGCAGGAGCCGAGGTTCGCGTAGCCGGGAATGGAGAAGCTGATGTGCCGGTCGGCGCGCACCCGCTTCGCGGCAAACCGCTCCAGGCGCGGCACCCCTATCATCCTCACGATCCTTTCCAT
>JAGODF010000001.1 GCA_017998375.1 Spirochaetota bacterium | reverse complement strand
CGTCAAGGAGATCGATTCGCTGATCCGGGTCACCGACAACGAGATCAAGAAGGGGGATACCATCGCCACCAACACGGTATCCACGCTCTCCGCGATCATCGACGGCTTCGCCGTGATCAACGAGATGATGGGCAATATCTACAAGGTCATGGAGAAGAACGTGGTGACCATCCTGGCGGTGAACGACGAGATGGACGCCGTGCGCGTCAAGTCCGAGGAGATCAAGTTCGCGTCCGAGGAACAGAAGATGGCCGCCGAGGAGATCGTGAGGGCCATCAGCATGATAAACCAGCTCACCCAGGAGAGCGCCGCCACGGCCGAGGAGATAGCCGCGAACGCCGAGCAGGTGTCGGAGCAGACGACCAATCTCAGGAAGAACATCCAGTTCTTCAAGGAAGGGGAGTAGGGCCCCGACAAAAAATCCTTTACCGGCGGTATCGCCCCTGTAGTATTCGTCCCGGCAGGCGGTTGCCGGGGCGGACATCGGCATGACGATACACAACATCATCACCTGGTTCATTTTTTTCGCCGGGGGGCTTTCCCTCCTCTTTTCCCTCGGCCAGCTGCTCATCCGCGCCAAGCGCCTGGCGAACTACAACCTCGCGCTGATGTTCCTCTGCCTGGGCGTCTTCGTCCTGCAGCTGGGGATGGTCATCGAGGGCGCCGCCTTCGACATGCCGGAGTTCCTGGCGTTCCACATGACCGTGCTCTACCTGCTCACGCCGCTCCTGTATATCGCCTACCACCTGGTGGTGCTTCCCGAGGAAGCGCTTCCGGCGCGATGGATGTTCCTGCTCCTGCCCGCGCTGCCCGCGCTCGCGGGGGACATTGCCTACATAGGGCTCGACCACGCGACGCGCGTCTCGCTCCTCATGCGGCTGACTCATTCCGGCGAGGGGGGCGATATCATCCTCATCAAGCTGATATACCTGGGCGCGGCGGTGCAGATCACCGTCTACCTGGGGTTCCTCTACCTCCGGCTCCGCTCCACCTGGGAACGGCACGACAGCCAGGGGATCCTGGGCGTCACCATGGCCTACACGGTGCTGTCGATACTGCCGGTGGGGCTTCTCTCCGCGGCGGTGATCGTGAGCTCCATGCTGGTGCTGGTCGTGGCGTCGCTCTCGGTGGCCGTCCTCATCGTGGGCGCGTATTTCGTCGGCCAGCGGTATCCGCAGTTTCTCCAGGTGCTCATCAGCGAGGCGGAGCGGAAGCGCTACCGCAAGTCGATCATCGACGGTATCGATCCGCAGATAGTTATCGCCAGGCTCCAGGACGTCATGGCGCGGAAGCGCCTTTTCGCCGATGAGGAGATATCCCTGGCCCAGGTGGCGGAGGAGGTCGATATCACCCCCCACCAGCTCTCCCAGGTGATCAACGAGCGCCTTAACATGAACTTCAATACCTTTATAAACCAGTATCGCATCGACGAGGCCCAGAAACTGCTGATCAGGGACCCGGAAAGATCGGTGATATCGGTTGCCTACGACGTGGGCTTCAATTCCAAGTCCTCCTTCTACGACGCCTTTTCCCGCTATACGGGCGTTACCCCACAGGCGTACCGCAAGAAATTACTCAAATTCTGATCGGACCGGCGAGACTTTTTTTTGTCCGGAATTATAATTTCGGTCGACAGGCCCCGTTTTACGTGAATATCGTATCACCAATCGGAACTTACATACATACGCCCGCCCCGGGCCGCGAAACGTCCCAAAGCGGAAAGCGCCGATACAACCTACCACTACGCGAGTAGAACAAGGAGTACGCCTATGCAGGAGATCGTTGGGACCAGCAATAAAATTCTAGAAGTGAACCTCTCTACCGGTGATTTCGCCGTGGGCGATATCACGGAGAAGGACAGGCGCTTGTACCTGGGGGGGAAGGGCCTCGGCCTGAAGCTCCTCTACGACAGGCTGAAGCCGGGAGTGGATCCCCTGGGCGAGGAGAACATCATCGCGTTCATGCCGGGGGTCCTCATGGGAACCGGCGCCCCCTGTTCCGGCCGCTTCGAGGCGATGACCAAGTCGCCGTTGACCGGCATCATGGTGACGGCGTCGTGCGGCGGGCCTTTCGGCATGGCCCTCAAGACATCGGGATGGGACGCGCTCATCATCCGCGGGAAGGCGAAGAAGCCCTGTTATCTCTACATCGATTCGAAGGGCGCCGAGCTCCGTGACGCGAAGAAGCTCTGGGGCAAGGACACCCAGCAGGCCCAGGCGAGCGTCGAGAAGGAAGGCTCCGGCTCGGTGGTGATAGGTCCCGCCGGCGAGCACCTGGTGCGTTTCGCGAACCTCTGTTCCGGCCATCGTTTCCTGGGGCGCGGCGGCATGGGCGCGGTGTTCGGGTCCAAGAACCTGAAGGCCGTGGTGGCGAAAGGCAACGAGTTCAAGATCGTCCCGGCGAAAAAGAAGAAGTTCGACAAGGCGCGGAAGACGCTGAACGCCTACATCGCCCGCAACTCCGTCACCTCGGGATCGTACCGGAACTTCGGGACCAACGCCAACGTGAATCTTTCCAACGCGGCGTGGATCCTGCCGGTGCGCAACTTCACCGGGGGCTCCCACGGCGAGGCGCACAAGATTTCCGGCGAGGAGATCGCGGCGAACCACGACACCAAGTACCATACCTGCAAGCCCTGTTCCATCCTCTGCGGCCACAAGGGAACCTTCGCCGGCAAGGTGCGCTCGGTGCCGGAGTACGAGACCACCGGGCTCCTGGGCTCCAACCTCGAGATCTTCGATCCCGTGGCGATATCGGATTTCAACGACACCTGCACCCTCATGGGGATGGACACCATCTCCGCGGGGGGCACCATCGCCTGGGCAATGGAAGCGACGGAGCGCGGCCTGATCAAATCCAACCTGAAGTTCGGTTCCAAGGAGGGCGTCGTCCAGTCGCTGAAGGACATCGCCTACGGCAAGGGGCTGGGCAAGGACCTGATGATGGGATCGCGCTGGCTTTCGAAGAAATACGGCGGCGAGGATTTCGCCATCCAGGTGAAGGGAATGGAAATGGCGGCGTACGATCCGCGCGGCGCCTTCGGCCAGGGGCTCTCCTACGCCGTGGCGAACCGCGGCGCGTGCCACCTGTCCACGTCGCTCTTCACGCTGGAGTGCTACTTCGGCATGGCGAGCCCCAAGGCGGGGCGCGGCAAGGCGACCATGGTGAAGTTCTTCGAGAACGTCTACGCGGCGCTGAACTCCCTGCACATATGCCACTTCACCGCCTTCGCGGTGTTCCTGGAGCCTCCGCTTGTAAAGTTTTCGCCGGTGCCGGTGCTGAAAATACTGGTGCAGAACCTGACGCCCGTGGCGCTGGCGGTGATGGACATCAGCCTGTGGCCCGAGCTCTGGTCGTCCGTGACCGGAAAGCGGCTGGGGATGCTCGGCTTCAAGAAGGCCGGCGAGCGCATCCACGTCCTGGAGCGTTACATGAACACCCGGGAGGGTATATCGTCGAAGGACGACACCCTGCCGGTCCGGATGCTCAACGAGTCGCGGAAGTGCGACCACCACGAGAGGACGGTACCCCTGGAGTGGATGCGCCGGCGCTATTACAAGGCCCGCGGCTTCGACAGCGACGGGATCCCCAAGGCGGGGCTGTTGAGGCGCCTGGGCATCGAGGCCAACTGACGACGCAATGACGGGACCGCCGCCCCGAGGGGCGGCGGGATACTACAGAGTGACAGGAGCGAGCAATGCAATCTCCAGGTGAATACGGTTTTTTCTACCAGGCGAAGATATTATCCGGCATCGGAGCGATGGCGAACATCCCCGTGGAGCTCGACGGCTTCGATGCGCGCCATCCCTTCGTCCTGGCCAGCAAGTCTGTGACGGATTCGGGCCTCGCGAAGAAGTTCGTCAAGGCCCTGTACGAGTCCAACACGGTGATAGGCGCCCTCTACGACGACGTGCCCGCGTACGCGAGCGCGCGGCTCGTGAAAGAGCTGGCGCAGTTCTTCCGCGACCGCGGGTGCGATTCCATCGTCGCCATCGGGCGCGGTTCGGTGATCGATGTCGCCCGGGGGGTGAACATCGCGGTGTCCACGGGCAACGACGACGTGCTCGCCTTCGAAGGGGCGAACAAAATTCCATCGCACCTCAAGCCGTTCGTCGCGGTGCCCACGTGCGCGCCGGCGCCGCTGGACCTCACCAACAGGGCCGTCATCGACGGGCGGCAGTTCGTATCTAACTTCCTCTATCCGGACATCATCGCCGCCGACACCACCATGGTCCGCGGCTGCTGCGCCGAGTGCGTCCTCGAGACCGCCATGGCGTCACTGGCCCACGCCCTGGAAGCGTACCTCTCGCAATCGGCCAATCCCGTGAGCGACTCCTACGCCTACATGGCGCTCCAGTTCGTCGCGGAGAACCTCGGTACGATAGTGCGGAAGCCGAAGAACAAGGAGGCGAGCCTCGCCATGGCGAACGCGGCCGTCAGTGCCGGCGCCGCCTTCTCGAACCTCCCGGCGGGCGTCGTCCACGCGCTGGGTATGGCGCTCGCGTCGGTCACGGGACATCCCGCGGGGCTCTGCATGGGGATCGTGCTTCCCGCGAGCATCGAGTACCAGAGGAAACAGAAGCGCGCCTTCCGGGGCGATCTCCTGAAGGCGGTATCGGGCTTCGATGCGTACGCCGAAACGCCCGCGGGACAGCGCGGGGAGAAGGGAATAAGGGCGATACAGTCGCTGCTTGCGGGGATCGACGGACTGCCCAAGAGCTTGGCCGAGCTCCGCGTCGCCGGGTACCTGGCGAAAGAGGCCGTGGAGGCAGCGGCGAAGGCGAACCCGCACCTGAAGAAACAGGAGCTGGCCGAGGTCATGGATATGTCCATGGCGGGCGCCCGATAGAAGACAACAGGAGAGTGGAACAGAATGATTAATTACAACGACTATCCGGCAATCACGCCGAAGCTGAAGCTCGTCAAGAGGATATATGTCACGATACTGCTCTTCGTGTTCGGCAGGGCTTTCCAGGCCGTGTCCAGGGTGGACCGCGGCGCCAAGGAGGAGTTCGCGAAGATGCCGGCGGACTTCGTCCTGGACTTCGGCGTGATGCCCAACGGCCCCCACATGATCGTGGGCAAGGACGAGAAGGGCAGGATCAAGTACATGGGCTGGAACCCGGCGGGGAAGAAGATCACGCTCTACATGAAGATCAAGAACATGGACGCGGCGATACGGATGCTCGCCTTCTTCGAGACTTCCTGCGAGGCGACGTCACGCGACCGTCTCATCGTCGACGGCGACCTGCCGACGGCCTGCGGCGTGCTCCACATCATGGACCTGCTCGAAGTGCTGCTTCTTCCCAAATTCGCCGCGAAGCTCGGCGTGAAGCGCTACCCGAAGTGGTCGCAGCTTTCACCGCTCAGAAAATACACGAGCAGGATCCTGGTCTATCTCCGGCTCGCCGCCTGATGACGCCCGGACCATTACTATGATAACGAGGAACGACTATGATACTACCTGGATATTATGAATACTGCTGCAGGGTCAAGACCGTCGCCGGGCACCGCGCGCTGGACAAGATATCGCCCGAGCTGGCCCGCATGAACGCGAAGAAGCCCATGGTCATCACGGACAAGGGCGTCGCCGGGGCGGGGCTGATAAAGCTCGTCACCTCGGCGATAAAGTCGGCGCGCGGCGCGAAGGTCTCCGTCGGCGCGGTGTACGACAACGTGCCCCCGGATTCCGACCTGAAAATGGTGCAGGAAGTCGCGAAGCTGTACCGCGCGAAAAACTGCGACTCGATTATCGCCGTGGGAGGCGGCTCCGTCCTCGACACCGCGAAGGGCGTGAACATACTGGTGTCCCTGGGCGGCGACAGCCTGATGCGGTACGCCGGCGCCGGCGCCGTGAAGAAAAAGCTGAAGCCGATGATCGCGGTGCCAACCACGTCGGGTACCGGCTCCGAGATGACGCTGGTCGCGGTGATCGCGGACCACGAGCGGAGCGTGAAGCTCCCGTTCGTGTCGTATTTCCTCCTGCCCGACGTCGCGGTGCTCGACTCCCGCATGACGAAAACGTTGCCGCCGGCGCTCACCGCGTCCACCGGCATGGACGCGATGACCCACGCCTGCGAGGCCTACACCTGCATGGCGAAAAACCCGGTGAGCGACTCCAATGCCATGGAGGCCATCCGCCTCATCGCGGAAAACATCCTCAACGTGGTGAAGAAGCCCAATGACATGGAGGGGCGCCTCGCCCTGGCCAACGCTTCCGCGCTGGCGGGCATGGCCTTCTCCAATTCCATGGTGGGCATGGTGCACATGCTCGGCCACGCCACGGGCGGCGCCTGCGGCGTTCCCCACGGAACCTGCATGAGCATCTACCTGCCCTACGGCCTGGAGTACAACCTGCACCGCAACGGGCACCTGACGGCGGAACTCCTGCTCCCGCTCGCCGGACCCGAGGTTTACGCGGCGACCCCGAAGGCGGAGCGCGCGCACAAGGCGATAGCCGTCATCCGCAAGCTCAACGAGGACCTGCACCACGCGACGGGAGGACGCCACGCCCGTTTTCTCAAGGAGATCATGGGGCGCGACGGGAAACAGATGGTGCCGAAGGAGAAGCTGGCCGCCATCGCGAACACCGCGATGGGCGACGCGTCCCAGTTCTACAATCCCGAGGACGTGGATTACAACGACGCCATGATGGTCCTGGAGCACGCGTACGAGGGAACGCACCTGGACAACAAGAAGGTGAAGAAGGGCGGGAAGGGCATGAAGTTTTAATTAGTTCCCGGCATTCGCGAATGACGGCGGAGGCGCGGACACTGTCCGCGCCTCCGTTTCTTTTGTTGACAAATCCTCCGATTACATCCCAATAGTAAAGGAGAAGGTCTGCCCCGCATGATTTCCAGGACAATGAAATTAATCTTTGCCGCCGTGGTTGTGCTGACCGCGCTCCCCCTGCTCGCCGGGTACTACGAGGCGGGGGTGCGCTTCTTCATGCACCGCCAGTACGACGAGGCGCGGGAACAGCTCTCGAAGGCCGTCGAGGCGTCGCCGGGAAACGGCAACGCCTACTACTACCTCGGCGAGACCGAGCGGAACCTGGGGAATTACGACAAGGCCATCGAGTTCTACCAGAAGGCGGTGGATAACAACGCCTCGCGCAAGTACTTCAAGATGGCCTACTGGAACCTGGTGGTGCTCACGGAGCAGCGCGGCAACTACAGGGAGCTGGTGAAGTCGTGCAAGATATTCTGGCGCCGCACCGGGGACTCCGGGATGAAGTCCAAGGTGGAGACGCTCATCAACAAGTCGATCTGGTCGGACAACGCCGACGCCGTGGCGAAGTATAACGGCGGCATGAAGCAGAAGGAAAAGTCCCCGGAGGAGGCGTTGAAGAGCTTCCGCGAGGCCATCGCTATCGACGGGCGCTTCCTGGCGCCCAAGTTCGAGATCGGCCTGATGCATTACCGGAAGGGCAACGTGCTGGACGCGGTATCGTATTTCGGCGAGATCGTGGGGCGGGTCCCCTTCTACGGCGACGTCCACCTTCTCCTGGGAAACATCTACCACAACCAGAACAGCCATTCCTACGCCATAGAGCACCTGAGCCGCGCCATCGACTACAGCATGGTGGGAAAGGACGCGGAGTACGACATCTATCTCAAGCGCGGCGGCTCGTATTTCAAGACCGGCGATTACGCGAGGGCGAAGGAAGATATCGCCACGGCGAGGAGGATGAAGCCCGGGGAGCTCGATCCGCTGCTGCTCCTCACGGCGATCAATATCAGGCTGGAAAAATACGACGAGGCCCTGGAATCCCTCGCCGCCATTGAGAAGAAGCGCCCCCGCGACCCGGACGTTCTCCTCCAGATGGGCAGTCTCTATTATCGGAAAAACGACGGCCGATACGTCGGCTACTTCGACAGGCTGTACCAGGAGCTTGCGTCGGTTGAAAAGCACGCACCGGAAAGTTATAACCGGCCGATGGAGATACTTGCGAAGGCGCATTACGAGCAGTCGCGCCTGGAGCGGGCCAAGGCGGTGATGGATTTCATCCCCCAGGAGCGGTGGAGCGGCACCCTGCGGTTGATGGCTGCCCGGGCCGCCTACGGTCTGAAGGACTACGATTCCGCCATCGCCAATTACGAGAAGCTGTCCCTGGGGAGCGAGGACTCGGCGTTCCTCGCCGCGGCGTACACGCGCAGGGGGCGCGACGACCGGGCCCGCGGCCTGGTTGAGCGGTATTACTCCGACGAAAAGTTCATGTCCCTGGCGAAGAGCCACCGGGGCCTGAAAGTGATAATCGCGCAGATTGAAAAGGAGCGTCAGGACAGGGAACGACAGGAGCGTGAACGACTGGACCGTGAGCGTCTGGAGCGCGAACGTCTGGAACGCGAGCGGCTTGAGCGTGAGCGCCGGGAACGTGAGCGGCTGGAGAAGGAGCGCCGGAATCGCGAGCAGGCGGAACAGGAGCAGCGGAAAAAATCAAGCGGCGGCCCCTCCGGCAGTGAATCCCTCGACCGCTAACAGGTTCCTCGCCGATTTCGGACGCGTTATCGCCCTCGGCGCCGCGCTCGCCGTGATGTTCACGCTCAACCTCGTGTTCTCCTCCACCACGCTTATCGGCCACGCCCTGCTTTTTCTCGGTTCCCTGTACTCGCTGCTCTTCACGAAAATAGCCCTGGCCGACGGCGACATCCGGGGCGGGTACGTGCAGACCGGGGAGGGAGCCCTGGGGCTCCTGGTGATCGTCATCATGGTTTCTTTTTTCTCGGTGCCCCGCGCCGTCGTCGCCGCGGTCTGCGTGGTCTTCGTGGTGCTCATGGAATTCTACATGCACATGGTGGGGCACGCACCGGGAAGGGGCCGAGTTGCCGGCGGGCTCTTCATCAACCTGTGCGCTGCGGCGGCGGGCTGGTATGCCGTCGGCAGGACCGGCACCGGCCGCGCGGCGGTGGAGGATGTTCTCTCCGGTTTTTCCCGCTCCGGCGGATACGCGGCATGGGAGTCGATTCCGTTCCTGGCGGCCGGTATCTTGCTCTACGTCTTTCTCCTGAAAGCGCTGCCGGAGCTTAAGCTCTTTTCACATGGCAAAAGCTATTTCGAGATTACCGGCATCAGGTACGGGCGCGCCAGGATCGCTTTCGTGGCGGCGAGGGGCGTCGCGGTGTCGGGGCTGGTGCTCTTCGCGGGATGCCTGGCGGGCGTGGGGTTCCTCGCCGGCACCATGAAGGAGAAGAATCCCCTGGCCGACGAGCTGAAGAACCTGTGCGCCGTGAATATTTTCCTCCAGGCGATGGTGCTGGTCGGCGCCCTCGCGGGGATCGCGGCCGCAGCGGCCGCCGCCGTCGCGCTTTCCTACCTGCTGCTATTCCTTTACCGGAGGACACATTCGAATGGTTGAGATCCGCGACCTGGGGCTTGCGATGGACGACAGGGAACTCCTGTCGGGCGTGTCGCTGACGTTCAACGACGGCGAGGTGATAGGCATACTGGGGCGCGGCGGCTCCGGGAAGACGCTGCTTTTGGAGACCATCGCCGGGATGCACCGTTCCTTCTCCGGGGAGATTTACGTGGGCAAACGCCCCCTGCGGAGTCTGTCGCGCCGCGAACTGGGGAAGGAAGTGACCTATCACGACGAGGGTCCCATGAACGGCGACGAGACCGTGAGGGAGTTCATCAGGCTCGCGCGCGTCCCTTTCAAGAAGCTCCTCAATCCGCTGACCGGGTACGACCTGCAGATCGTCGATGAGTGCATCTCTCTTCTGGAGCTCGGGGAGGTGGCCGATATGACTCTCGGCGTGCTCCCGGGTTCCTTCGCCAGGAGGGCGCTTCTCGCGTTCAACCTCGCGCGCGGCACGGGGCTCCTCCTCCTGGACGATCCCACGGCGGGCCTGGACCTGCGCTCGCTGGCGCTCCTCCAGAAGGCGGTATCGCGCTACGCCCTGGGGGGAAAGAACATCGCCGTGATCGCGAGCAACGACCTGAACTTCATCGCCCAGACCGCGGACAGGATAGTGGTGATGGAGGGCGGCTCCGTGGCGGCGGAGGGCGGGCCCGATATCATCGACGTCGACATGGTGAAGCGCTTCTTCGGCCTGGACGCCTTCGTGTCGAAGAACGTCTATAACGGGAAACCGAACGTACATTTCTTCCCCGAGAACTGAATACGGATTGTTGCGAGGCTCTGCCTCGCGGCTCCGCGTGAGACAAATCCGTTGCACGGATATTGCTTCATGCTCCGTCTTTGCATGCCGGCGCCATACGGGGCCTCGTTACTTTTTGGAGGCAGCCCA
This sequence comes from Spirochaetota bacterium, assembly GCA_017998375.1. GTDB lineage: Bacteria > Spirochaetota > UBA4802 > UBA4802 > JAGODF01 > JAGODF01. The sequence continues at coordinate 43,302 of JAGODF010000001.1, read as the reverse complement.
AAAAGTAACCCCAAAGGCTGCCGCTAAGACGGCGCGGGGCCTTGGCGTGTGCTGTTGGTAAAATCAGCACATGCGCGGTGCGTCCCGGTTTCACCGGGACTGCCCGTCCTTCCGCGCAGCCCACGCGCTCACCCTCGTGGCTCGCTGGCATGCACTCCTCAATGAAATTCCGTGTCCTCATCGGCCCTCCCTCGGCGTCCGCGCCTCGGGTCTTGCCTTTTCCCTCCGTGCCTCTGCGGTGGCTTTCGCCTTTATCTTGAACACAGAGTGTAACACCTTTTCACTTATACCTTACGACTATCGATTATGCTTCCGGCCCATGAAGCGGGGGCCTTGGGGTTCACGATTATCATTGGTATACGGATTTGAAAAATCAATAATTCTTAAGAAGCTGCCTCATATGGTTTATGAAATCGCGTTATTGGTTTTGCCCGGGGACGGGAAGAAAACTGCGATTTTCAGCGACACGATATTTTAAGTGCCTCTGTCGAGGTGATGTGCTGAACCTGTCGAAGCGGCCTTCTAGCCCGGGATAGGGTTGTTTTTCAGAAATGCGCTTCTTGTAACAGCGCGTGTTTATGGTAGAACCGTGCTCCGGGATGAGTATAGAATCCTGTATATAGATGGGAAGTCTTTTTATTCTTGAAGTGGAGATTCGGCATTTATCATATTCTCAAGGTTCGCACTCATGTTTTCGGAAAGATTTTCCTGGAATGATTCAAGCCGGGCAATATCATCCCTGATGTTCAACGACCTTATAATATCATCAACATTCTTACTGCAAATACTATCCTGAAGAACATCAAAAGATATATCCAGGTTTTTTTCCAGGCTGCCGTGCCGGAATCGCCGGCTGATATCATCCGTAAGCTTATTTACAGCGTCACCGTTTTCATGGTTGAACAATATAATGAAGGTGGCTTCATTATATCGGTAGATGGTACACCCGGGTGCTGAACATTTTTTCAGCAGCGCGCCGATCGTCCGTAGCTCCGATTGGCGTATCTGTTTTTCATCCGAAGTTATCCTGGCGGCAATAATCGCGCGACGATTCTCCCCATCAACGCATTTATTCTTTTCCATCCGCAGCTGCCATAACAATGCCTGCTTTGTGTACACGCCTGAAATCGGATCTGTCGCGTAAAATGAAAGTGTAGAGTAGTAATAATAAAGCCGTTCAAGTGCCATGGCGGTCAGGTCCGCTATCGTCTCAAGAATAAAAAGATCAATCTCCCGAAACGGTTTTTTATCCAGCCTGTTCATCAGTTCAATGACGCCGAATATTTGCTTCGATGTTTTCAGGGGAACTCCAATTATTGACGTCGTTGTATAGCCGGTAATGCGGTCAAGATCCGGGTTAAACCTTTGATCGTTATATGGATCCGATATAACGAGTGACTCACCGTGCTCGGCTATCCAACCGGCCACACCATGGCCTTTCGCAAGAACGCGCTCGCGAATTTTCTCAGAATGTGCGCCGCGGACGCAGATAAATTTCAGGTCTCCATTATTGCGGCGTATAAGGATTGAGCTGTTTTCAGGTCCGAAAATATTTTCTATGTGCTGCATTATTCGTTCCAGGGTACGGTGCACTGTGGTAAGCTTGCCAAGATCCTTGGCAATGATGCCGAAGTATTTCAGCAGATCAAAAAGAGTCTTCTTTTCATCATGCATGTGGAGTACACCCCTTTTACGTCATTATATTATACTACAGGCGTGAACGACAAACCGGACAATACCTTGGCTGAATTTTGCAGCATTGTTAGATTTGCGAGTAATATTTAAGGCCTCGTCAGGGGCTTTTTGCCGGGAGAGGTGACGATTCTCCTTTGAGGACACTTCTCATTGCGACGCGTATGTCTGGATAAGCCGCTTGACGTAACACCGCCGCGCGGGTAGAAGTCCACCATGGACATCGACACCGATACCATGATGAAAGCGTGCACGCTCTGTCCTCGGGAGTGCCGCGCGAACCGGTTCGAGGCCGCCGGTCTCTGCGGAGGCGGCGCCGTCGCGAAGGTGAATCTCCATCAACTCCACCACTGGGAGGAGCCCGTGTTGAGCGGCACGCGGGGAAGCGGGACGATATTCTTTTCCCACTGCGCCATGCGCTGCGTCTACTGCCAGAATTTCCGCATCAGCCGGGAGGGTAGCGGCACGGAGCGCACGGAGGATGAGCTCGCCTCCATGATGCTGGAGCTCCAGGAGGCGGGGGCGCACAACGTGAACCTGGTGACCGCGGGCCATTACGCGCCCCGGGCGGCAACCGCGCTCCGTCTCGCGCGGGAACGCGGGCTGCGCGTGCCGGTTGTGTGGAACAGCAGCGCGTACGAAAAGCCGGAGACGCTCCGCCTCCTGAAGGGGCTGGTCGATATCTACCTCCCCGATTTCCGCTACTTCGATCCGGCCCTGGCGGTCCGCTATTCCGCCGCCCCGGACTATCCCGCGCACGCGCAAAGGGCGATCGCCGAGATGTTCCGACAGGCGGGGCACCTTGCCGTGAAGGAGGGCATCGCGACGAAGGGCCTGATGATACGCCTCCTGGTGCTGCCCGGGCAGGCGGGCGAGATACGGAAGATCCTTTCGTGGATACGCGGCGCGCTGGGCGCTGAAACCTGGGTGAGCCTCATGGGGCAGTACTATCCGGCCCATCGCGCCGGAGAGTTTCCGGAAATACACAGGTCCGTCACGGAAGAGGAATACGAACTCTGCCTGAAGTATCTCGACGAGCTCGGATTCGAGAACGGGTTCGCGCAGGAAGTCGGGTCCTGCGCCGACTACACGCCGGAGTTTTCCTGAACATGAAACCCCCCTCCGACATCATCACCTGCGACGTTGCCGTCATCGGCGGGGGGCCCGCGGGCATGATGGCCGCCGGCACCGCGGGACTCTTCGGCGCGGACGTCGTCCTCCTGGAGAAGAACCGGCGCCCCGGGAAAAAGCTCCTCATCACCGGGAAGGGGCGCTGCAACATCACCAATGCCGATTACGATCCCCGGAGCTTCCTCGACCATTTCGGGAAAAAGGGGCGCCGCCTCAGCTCCGCGCTCCATGCCTTCGGCGTCGAGGACGCCATGGACTTTTTCCAGGACCGCGGCGTCCCCCTCAAAGTGGAGCGGGGCAACCGGGTCTTCCCCGAATCGGATAGCGCGTCGGACGTGCTCCACGCCCTGCGGAACTACATGAAGGAACACGGCGTCCGCGTGGTCGACGATTTCGAGGTCCGCGAACTTGTCCGAGCCGGGAGCGGGATCACCTCGCTCCGCGGGAGCGGAGGCGCCGTGGAGGCGAAGCGGTACATCCTCTGCACGGGAGGCCTTTCCTATCCCGCCACCGGCTCCACGGGCGCGGGGTACGGTTTCGCGCGCGAGCTGGGGCACACCGTCGTGACGCCGCGCCCCTCGCTGGTGCCGGTGAACCTCCGCGAGAAATGGGCGGGGGAGCTTGAGGGATTGAGCCTCCGGAACGTGTCGGTGAGCCTCGTCCACGGGGGAAAGGTCGCGGCGCGGGAGTTCGGCGAGGCGCTCTTCACCGCGACGGGCATGAGCGGCCCGGTCGTCATAGACCTGAGCAGGAAGATAGGGGAGCTCCTTCCCGCGAAGATGGAGCTCGCGATAGACCTGAAGCCCGCGCTGGACCATGGCACCCTGGACGAGCGCGTCCGCCGCGATTTCGCCGAAGGCTCCACCCGGATCTTCGGGAACAGCCTGGGGAAACTCCTGCCGGCGTCCCTCGTTCCGGTGATCGTGCGGCTTTCCGGTATCGACCCGCGGAAGACCGTGAGCCACGTGACGCGCGACGAGCGCCGGCGCCTGGTCCGCCTTCTCAAAGACCTGCGCTCGGAGATCACCGGCATCGACGGTTTCGAGAGGGCCATCATCACCGCCGGCGGCGTCTCGCTGGACGAGATCGACATGCGCGCCATGCGCTCGCTGATAATCGACAATCTCTACTTCGCAGGCGAGATCCTGGACCTGGACGGGCCCACGGGCGGGTACAACCTCCAGGTCTGCTGGAGCACGGGGTACGCCGCGGGCAGGGCCGCGGCGGAGGCGGAAGGATGAGCGCGCGTCCCCGCGCGCGGAAACTTATTCCATTATCTTGAACTCGGTTCTCCGGTTCAGCTCGTCGATGCCGGGCCCCGTTCCCGCTTTCACCGGCCGGCTCGCCCCGGCGCCAGAAACGCCGAATCGCTCGGGCGCGAGCTTCTCCCTCACCAGGTACTCCTTGACCGCCTCGGCCCTGCGCAGGCTGAGCTGCCTGTTGTAGTCGGCGGTGCCGTGCAGGTCGGTGTGGCCTATTATCTCCAGTTTGATTTTCGGGTTCTCCTTCAGGTACCCGGAGAGCGCTTTGAGGTACGTTGACGATTCCGGCCGGATGACGGCCTTGTCGAAGTCGAAGTGTATCGCCCTGGTCTGGAAGCTTTTTCCCGGCGTGAACACCACCGAAGAGTAGATGTCGAAGTTGCCGCCCTCGCGGCTCGAGGCGATGTAATAGCGCTGGTCCGCCCTGGCGAGATAGAGGTCCGCCTTGTCGCTGTTGATCTTGGGACCCAGGTTCTCCGGCGTGCCGAACTTGCCGCCGGAGTACGACACGAAGTAGAGGTTCAGCGCGCCGATGTTCTCGGGCCTGCCCGCGGAAAAGAAGAAGCCCCCCAGGTCCTCCGCCGGTATCAGGCTGAATTCCCTGTGGCCCTGGTTGAAGGGCGCGGGCATGAGCTTCCGGTTGGTGAACACGCCGCCGCGGAACTCCGCCTGCACCAGGACCGAGCGGTTGACGTCGCCGAAGGGCCACATGTTGTAGTAGAGCGTCTTCCCGTCATTGCTGAGGCTCGGCGATTTCTCGTGGTGCTCGGAGTTGATATCGCCCGGGAGCGGCACCGGCCTGGTCCACGCGCCGTTCACTTTTCTCGACACATACAGGTCGAAGGAGACCTTTATCTGGCCCCTCTCGTTCCTCGGCATCTCCACGCTCCCGTCGCGGTCCGACGAGAATACCAGCGTGTTGCCGTCCGGTGAGAGAAAGGGCGTCTCGTCGTTGTAGGGCGAGTTGACCTCCGCGAGCGGTTCCGGCACGCTCCACTTTCCCTCCGCGAGGCGGGTGATATAGAGGTCCTGGTATCCGCCGCCCCGGTTGGAATTGAAAATCATGAAATTGCCGTCGGGCGACAGGGTGGGCGCGAAATCGTTGGAGGAGCTGTTGACCGGCGCCCCCAGGTTCTTCGGCGGTTCGGATACGGAAAAGCCCTTGATGTCGAGCGGCATCGCGCTCAGGACAGTGGCGACAAGTATGGATGATATCATGATGGTTCCCCCCGTCATCACTATCGGCATTTCACCCCCGGAGTTTAGAAAAAAAACAATTTTTGCCGGATGCGGCGGCCTTCGCCGCGGGAATAATTCTGCTTGCGATTTTGCCGCAATCACCATTATCCTGCTGGAACAGAGGAGAAAAACATGACCGGTTCGAATGCGATCACGTCGTTGTTCAGGAGGATCCGCCGCAGGCCCCTGGGCGCGGAGGACGAGAGGGAAGTGGTCAGGGCGATAGCCGAGGCCGAGAAGGGGAACCGCGGCGAGGTTCGGGTGCATATCGAGTCCCGCTGTCCCGGCGACGTCCTGGAGCGGGCGCGGGAGTACTTCTTCCGGCTGGGAATGGACCGGATCGCGGAGGGGACGGGCGTGCTCCTCTACGTCGCGGAGAAGGACCGCCGCGCCGCGGTCTACGCGGGGCCGGGCATACACGGCGCGGCGGACGAGAGGTTCTGGCAACTCGCGGTGAAGGCCGTGGCGGAGGGTTTCTCCTCCGGTGAGCCGGCCCGGGGCATCACCAGGGCCTTGGCGATGATAGGCGAGCTCCTCCGGGCCGCGGCCCCGGGAGAGGACGTGTCGGGCAACGAGCTCCCGGACGAGGTGACACGTTCATGAGGATCGGGATCGTGCGCGCGCTGCCGCTCGTGCTTATCGGCGCTCTCGCGGCGCTGTCGCCGCTGGCGGCGGAGAGTTTCGATGAACGGAGCGTCAGGCTGGGGGAGACCATCCCCGCGATCACGCGCCCGGTGAACGATTATCAGAATATCATCCCCCCCGACGCCGAGAAGCGGATAAGCGAGCTGATCCTGGCCCACAGGGAGAGGACCGGCGTGCAACTGGCGGTCCTCACGGTCTGCAGCACGGGCGGCCTGAACATCGAGGAGTTCTCGATGAGGACCGCGGAGAAATGGGGCGGCGGATCGAAGGAGAGGGACGACGGCATTCTCTTCACGGTCGCCTCGTGCAGCCGGCGCATGCGCATCGAGGTGGGCTACGGGCTCGAGGGATACCTCACCGACCTCAGGGCGGGGCGGATCCTCGACGGGATCCGGGGCGACTTCCGGAACAGCGACTACGCCGGCGGCATCGAGAAGGCGGTGCGGCGGATACTAGACGCGACGGACAGCCTTCGTCCCGGGCAGGAGATTTCCCTCGCGTCGAGGTTCTGGAGGTCTTTTTCCAGGCTCCCGCGCTGCTATGTGCTCTTTTTCCTGTTCGGGGCCCTGGCCGCGGTTCTGTTCGTCCTCGCGGCATGGCGGGACATGATGAACGTATGGCTGGGGATAGCGACAGGACTGTTTCTCTTTATCGCCGTCCCGATCCTGCTTCAACTCTACTTTCACGGCGCCAAGTACTGGACGCCCTGGATCTATCTGTCCGGAGCTTTCGCGGCCGCGTGCCTGCTGGCCGGGATCATGGCGCCGAAAAAGAGGAAGCAGAAAATAGTGGCAACCGCGTTCGCCGCAGTCCCGGCGCTGGTGACCCTGGTGTCGATTGTCTATTTTATCCAGGTACGGAAACCGTCCGTGGATGAAAGCTTCGTATCGCCGAACGAATCGTTCCTCATAGGCATTCTCGTATTCATGAACATCCTGCAGTTCATCATCATGGCCGTCACCATGGAGATTCTGGAAGGCGGAGGGAGCAGTTACAGCAGCGGCGGTTCCGGAAGCTCGGATTCGTACAGCGGCTCCAGCTCTTCCGACAGCTCGTATTCTTCGAGCGATTCATCGTATTCCGGAGGAGGCGGTTCCTTCGGCGGCGGCGGCGCGTCGTCCTCGTGGTAAGGGGGCCGCGCGGGTTATGGTGTGGTTTAGACTGTATCCTCGCGTGAGATAATCGTGGTTCTTGAAAGAAACGGATTTATCTTCAATTCACCAAAGGGAAGTCATTGAAAATATGTTAAGGGGAAATACACGGTAGTGCCATTTTTTATTTGATGAACCGCTGACGAGAATCGTACATGCCGCGTAAAGGTGTGGTATGTATATTTCATCAACACATTCAGAATAACATCATTACTTGCCCGGATTACGGCACGGTCCTCATTGTTTCCTTCATGCGCAAGTCCCGGCTCTGCCTCTCGTGCTACCGGAAAAAGATTTTCAAATGGTTGAAAAGGCAACATAGCGTAAGTAGTCACAACATAAAAAAATAATAAAAACACACTTTTCCCCTCCTCGCCCTTGACAATTCTGTTAGGATTCATTATATTTGTTAGTGAATGATAACTAACATTGCAGGATTTGACACCAATGACTAAAACAACCGAAAGGCAGGCGGAAATAATGGACACGGCGATGAATCTCATAGCTAAGGGAGGCATACAGGAGTGCACGATACGAAATATCGCGGGCGCGATTGGCCTGAGCGAACCGGCCATATACCGCCATTTTAACAGCAAACAGGACATTCTTCTCGGCATTTTATCAGGCTTCAGCGATTTGATCGGAACCATGATCAGTGACATCAGATCGGCCGACTCGGGCGCGCTGAAGAAAATAGAAACCTTCCTGGAACGCGTATCTGTCACGTTTACCGGCAAACCCATAATCGCTGCGATCGTGTTCTCGGAGGAGATATTTCAGAATGACGGCAGGCTTGCCGAGGAAGTTTACACCCTGATGACCAAAACCCGTGACGGCATCAACAAAATACTTTCGGATGGACAGCGGAACGGCGAAATAAGGAACGACATCTCCCATGACCAGCTTTCGCTCATGCTCATGGGTTCGCTGAGACTGCTTGTAACGCAATGGAGACTGTCGGGATATTCTTTCAAGCTGACAATTGAAACCAGAAAGCTCAATAAAACTATTGCGATCATTTTCAGCTCAAAAAGCGGTTCGATACAAGCACACACATGATGGCGTTAAAAAATACCGCCATCACGCAGACGGAGGAAGCATCATGAAATATTCAACCTCAACCGGAACCTCGGCAGTTAAATTAATAATTCCTGTATGTTTGGTGGTTATGTTGGCGGCGAATTCACTTTCCGCCCAGGGCGCCTCGCCACAGGGCGATAACGATAAAAGAATCACAGAAAGCATGCCATTCGAAGAATACATTTCCCTGGTTAGATCAAGGCTGCCTGATTTCGAAAAAAACAATGTGACCCTGGAAAAATCTAAAAACGCGATCAGTTCCGCCCGTGGCATTGAGGACACCAGGATCGTGACAAGCGCTTTTGCGCTTGGGAAAAAAGAATACCAGCTCAATCCGCAGTTTCAGCAGGACTATACCAGCGGCTACATCATCAGTTCGGAACTGAATAGAAAAATCGCCGCGACCGGAACAGTGTTTTCGGCGGGAGCGGAGTACCAGCAGCTTGCCATGTCCGGCTCATCCCGCAGCATAACCAGAATCGACGGGGCGACCATGACGCCCGTGTACAGCGAGTTGAATCTTGAAAAATCATACAGCTACCCTTCGGCTTTCGTGGAAATCACCCAGCCGGTGCTGAACAATGCTTTCGGGGTTATCGACCGCTCCCATGTAAAAGACGCGGCCATGAAATTCGAGATAGAGAAATATAAAAAGCTCGAGAGCGACGAAAGGATCATCAACAGGTTCAAGAAAATGTATTTTGAACTGATCGCGTACGATACCGCGGTCTCCATCATGCAAAAGTCCCTGGAAAACGCCGAGGGGCTCGAGCGGCTCATTAAGGAAAAGTACACGCTCGGGCTTGTGGACAATGACGATTATCAAAACATTAAATCAACTGTCATCACCTATCGAACTCTGCTTTTGCAATATCGCTCCTCCCACAGAATCCTGAGCCGCGAGCTTGCCAATTATTTGAACACGGAAACTATCAAGCCATTGCCTGGAGAACTGGACTCACATTATATCCGCACAAAAACGGCGGAATACGTCCCCGTGGCCTTCAACAGGACCGCGACCGGCGCGGTAATGGACCTCGCGATAAACAACCTCCGCTATATAAACGGCATAAGGAAGAATTCCGCCCTTCCGGAATTGAACCTCTATGGAAAAGTAGTGCTCAAGTCGCAGGATGAATCCTTCAGCGACGCGCCCTCGAGCATGAGCGATGTCGATTACCGTGTCGGGTTTGTTTTCAGCTATCCGCTGGGCAACAATGAAAAGGAAGGGAGGATAAAAGAAGCCGAGCTTTCGATACTTGAACTGGAAAAGGAGAGGGAACGTGTATCAAAAGAATACACGAGCAGGCTTGATGCAATAGCAGAAACCGCCGCAAACACGCTGGAAAAAATTAGCCTGATTGAAAAGAACATAGACGCGCTGAAATCCAGGAGCGCCACCGAGAGAAAGAAGTACCAGCAGGCACGGCTCAGCCTCGTGAATCTCATTGACACAGAAAATAAAATCGCCGCGGAACAGCTCAACCTGATCATGACAAAGAGGCAGATGATCGGTATTTATTTCGACTACCTGTCGCTCACGCTGGCGAAGGATGGAGGTTCGTAATGGAAAAGATATTCAAGTATTTCGCCGGCAACAGGCTCCTGGTCAACCTGCTTGTGGTTTTCGTAGTCATCCTGGGAATATTCAGCGCGTCAAGGATCAAGCAGGAAGTTTTTCCCATGACGGACATCGACACCATGATCATCAACATCAGGTATCCAGGCGCAAGCCCTGCCGACGTCGAGCTCAACGCGGTGATTCCCGCCGAGAGGGAACTGGCGACCATCTCCGGCATAAGGGAGTACACCTCTTTCGCGATTGAGAACATGGCGACGATTTACGTATACATCGACCAGGAAACATCCAACAAGCAAAAGGTGAAGGACGAAGTCTACCGCAAGATCACCAGGGGAAACCTCCCCGACCTTTCCCCCGACGTGGACGATATCCGGATAATCGACGCGAACCCGCGGCTGATGGCTATACTGTCCCTGGGAATCACCCGCGCCCCGGGAAGCAAGGCGGACGATAAACAGCTCTTTGAATTCGCCCGCGAGCTCGAAGACCGGCTCCTCAAGGTGAGTGGCGTTAGCGAGATACGCAGATCGGGTTACCGCGATCGTGAAATCCACATTGAAGCACTGCCCGACCGCATGAAAGAGAGCTACGTATCGCTCAACGACATTGTGCAGAGCCTTCGCTCGCGCAACGTGCGCAACACAGGGGGCACCCTGCAGTCCCTTCATAATGAGCAGACGATAATCACCATCGGCCAGTTCGACGATCCCATGGAGGCGGGGGACGTCATCGTGAGATCAAGTTTCGAAGAGCAACGCGTCAGGGTAAGGGACGTGGCCATGTTGACGGACAGCTTCGAAGAAGAGACTGAGAGGGTAAGGGTAAACGGCGACAAGTCGGTGATACTGCAGGTCGTGAAGAAGGAAAACGCCGACATAGTGAAGACAGTCGACAACATCAAGAAGTTCCTGAGAGAGAACAACGGGACATTTCCGGGAGATTTCCGGGTTTCAGTAACCGACGACCAGTCCCTCTCCATCAGCTCTCTGGTGGGCGTCGTCGTCTCTAACGCGGCAATAGGTTTCGCTCTTGTGTTTCTCATACTCCTGGCGTTCCTGGATATGAAAACGTCCTTCTGGACCGCGTTCGGAATACCCTTCAGCCTCTTCGCGGTGATGTTTTTCATGCTGTTCGCTGACTTTTCAATCAATATCATTTCACTCGGAGCGGTGATCGTCGTCCTGGGAATGCTGGTGGATCACGGCATTGTCATGGCCGAATCGATTTATGAAAAAAAGCAGTCGGGCATGAAATCCTTCGACGCCGTGGTCGAAGGCGTGAGGAACGTGATCGCCCCCGTCAGCATTACTATACTCACCACGATTGTCGCGTTTTTACCAATGTTTTTCATCAAGGGGATCATGGGAAAATTCATAAAGCCATTCCCGATAATCGTCATCGCGACGCTGCTGATATCATTTTTCGAGGCGTCATTCCTGCTCCCCAGCCACCTGGCGCACGGGAAGGATACACCATCGGCCGCAAAAAGGATCAAAGACTGGTTTACCCCCTTCGTCACGATCTACGGCCGCGGGCTTGTCAGGCTTCTGAAATACCGGTATGCCGTCATCGCGGTTTTCATCGCGATTTTCATCATCACGATAGTGATATCGGGGCGAACCATCGGCAGGTTCGTCCTGATATGGGACGATTCTTCGGACGGGATATACCTGAACCTTGAAGCCCGGGAGGGATTCGGCATCGACGCGACCGATCGTGCTACCGGGGAAGTGGAAGACGCGGTAAAGAAGGCAATCCCCGCGAGCGAGCGCATCTCGATTATCCGAAACATTGGCCATCACACGGTCAAACCGATTTACTCCCGGGGCAACCATGAAAACTGGTCGCAGATAATCGTCAACCTCGTTCCAAGGACCGATCGAAACCGCGCCGCCTCACAGATTATCTCCGATCTGCGAAAAGAAATCACGGCATCAAAATTCAGTAATTTCACGCGGATATTTTTCGAGGAACGCGTTACCGGCCCTTCGCCGGGAGAAGCGGTGAATGTTCGTATATCCTCCCGCGACTCCGGTACTGCCCGAAAGGTTCAACGGCTTGTGGAAAAACATCTCGAGACCATACCCGGAGTGAAAGAGATCGACAACGACCAGAAAAAGGGGAAGCAGGAGCTGATCGTGAAGTTCGACTATAACCGGCTTGCCCGCCTGGGCCTGTCCGTCGAGCCAGTCGCCCAGACGGTGAGGACCGCGTATGCGGGTGTCGTCGCCACTTCCATACAGACCTCCGACCAGAAAATCGACTTCAGGGTCAAGGTCGGCGATAAATTCCAGAAAGACGTGCGCTTCCTCCGGAACCTTCCGGTTCCGAACGTACAGGGAAGGCTTATCAGCCTCAGCGACGTTGCGGTAATCGAACGGGGAGAGGGGGCCGCGGTGATAAATCACTATAATGGCGATCGCGTCATCACCGTTACGGCCTCCATTGACCCGGTAACGACCACCTCCATGATCGTAACGCAGAATCTCAAAAACAGATTTGCAACGCTGCAAAAGGACCATCCGGATGCCAGCATTGAAATCGGAGGGGAGGCTAAGGAAACCAGGGAAACACTGGGCGATCTTCGCGTCTCTTTCATCATCGCGATGATGCTTATTTATTTTATACTAATACTTCTCTTCAAGTCATTTTCCCAGCCGCTTATTGTTCTTTTAACGGTCCCCTTCGGACTCGTAGGGGCCCTGCTTGCGTTTACCGCGCATGGAATCCCCATGTCGTTCATGGGATTCATCGGGATCATTGGGTTATCCGGCGTGGTGGTCAACGACAGCGTCGTAATGGTCGACTTCATCAACAGGGTGTTCTCCGAAGGCGGCGGAACCGACACCGCAACAAGGATTGAGCGGATCGCCGCCGGCGCGAAACAAAGGCTGCGTCCCATCGTGCTGACGACACTTACCACGGTCATGGGATTATTGCCGACCGCATACGGCATAGGCGGCGATGTAAAGAGCCTGGTTCCTACGGTAATGGCGCTCGCCTACGGGCTGCTGTTCGCGACGCTCCTGACGCTTGTATTCATACCGGCGTTATACATGTTCAACATGGATATAAAATATTTTCTCAAGTCAATATCGTCGGCGGTTCATGGGATATTTGCGAAGTAACATAGCCGGGCGGGTCTGGCCGGCTGTAACATTATCACGTGAATATGGGAACTGGAAATAATCCAGAATACCATTATGTTTATTTACCACCTCTCGCGGTCCCGCGCCCATTTAACAAAGAGCGCGGAAATGATCATGATTGATAGTCCGGAGAGCGCCCACTTGATTATCGATGCCGAGCCGCTGAAGGCCGATGTTATATCGGTGATATTCGAACTGTCCGCGATGAACGCGACGTAGAAGATGTTTTCGCACAGGTCCATCGCCGCGGCGAGGATCGGAGCGAAGAGGAGCCAGTTCCATCGCGGGGACACGCGTGCCGCGTTAAGGAGGCGCGCCATCAGCGCGAGGAGGAGCACTCCGTAGAAGAACGGGTGGAAGAAATCCAGGTAGAAATGGTTGATGAATATCCGGAGGGTGCCGGCCGCGCGCCAATCGCCGAGCACCGATGAAATGAACACTGGCGAAACGCTTGACTGGAGCTCCAGCACGCGCACGGGCCCAAGAGGCAGGAGTATCAGCCCGATGGCGATCTGGGAGGCGGCGTAGATAATCGCCGAACCGATGATGATGCGTTGTGAATCGAATATCTTCCTGATTTTTCCAAGCATCGCCATGATATCACCCTCCTTTGTATCTGCGCGACTTTGCGTGAGATTCTGCCATGTCCCAGCTAGTGTCGTTCCCCTCCGCGCTTCCGCGTGAATCCATTCCAGCAACCTGTATTCGCGAGCGCAGCGATCCCTATCCCGGCGTCCCTCGACTCCGCTCGGGATGACACTTCGGGTCATGGTGAGCGAAGTCGAACCGTGACAGTGAACGGCTGTAGATTCCCGCCTTTGCGGAAAATCCGTCATTCCATCTCCGCACGATCCTTCAGCGCGCGGTTCATCATCTCGAAGGAATCGCGGATCATCGCTCCCTGCAGCTTCACAACGAGGGACGCGAGGAGCCCAGTAAACACCATGTCATGGATCAACAGGGTGCGGCCTTCCCCGGCGGCTTCGAGGATGAAGAAGTGCTCGCTTTCGAGGACGAACGGCACTCCGGGCCTTCCCGCCCAGCGAAGCTCGCGTGCCGGTTCGACAACCGAGAGAACGGGATGGAAGACTGTGCCCCTGGTACCGGGCGGATTGAAGAAGAGCCTGAGGCGCGCGCCGGGCCTGAGCTCGCCGCTCGCTTCCCGGATAACGGGGTTCCAGCCGCCGTAACCGCCGAGGTCCGCGAGCACGTCCCAGACACGCGTCGGGGGCGCTTCGATTTCCAGCACCGTGCGCACCGCAGCGCCGGACATGATGGTCACGGAGCCGCGTGACGCTGCAGGAACGCGAGCTGGTCGCCCACGGAGCGCTCGAAATGCGGCGGCACGTAGACGTCGAAATGGTCCAGATTGTATTTGATGAGCTCGCCCCGCGGCGCGCGCGCGATGGCCTTCTCGGCGGGCGCCGACGGCGTGGTGAGGTCGCGAAGCGCCACCTGGACCAGCCAGGGGCAGGCGATCTTCGGCGCCAGTTTTCCCGGTGAATACGCCGCGACGGAGAGGAAGATGCGCGCCGCAACTTTGGTCTCGTACTTGAAGCCTTCCGGAATGAGCCTCATCACCCCCTCGATCGCGCCCGGCGCCGTCATGGCGCCGAGCTCCCCCGGAGCGGCGACTATTTCCACGTAATGAGGAATGAGATGGAATATCATCCTCACCATGTCGCGCAGCGCGGCGAAGCCCAGGCGCAGGTTCTGCGCGATGCCCGCCGCCTTCGCCGTGGCCATGCCGTCGAGGTGCGGCACCTGCGAGATGACCGCCGCCACGTTTCCGTCGCGCGCCGCCATGAACGCCACGTGCCCGCCGCTGAAGGAGGTCCCCCAGAGGATGATGCGCCCGGCGTCGACGCCGGGGAGGGAGCGCGCGAAGCGGATCGCCGCGCGCCAGTCCTGATGCTGGCGCCGGATGCTGAGCAGCTGCCGGGGGCGTCCGCCGCTGGAGCCGAAGTGGCGGTAGTCGAAGACCAGGACGCGGTATCCCGCGGCGGCGAAACGCTCCGCGTAGGCGTCGAGGCGCATCTCCCTGACGCCGCCGAAGCCGTGGGCCATGACAATGCAGGCGCTGGAGCCCTTTTTCTTCGGCTGGTAAAGCCAGCCGCGACATGTCGCCCCTTTCGAAGTAAACTGGATGTCGCTGCGTTTCGCCATCGCTCATCACCCGTCCCGTATCGTACGGAAACCGCGGCGCGGGCCGCGTCCAACCGCATGAGACACCGCGGAGACGTTCCTGTCAATAAAAACAGGCCGATATCGCCCTTTTAAATTTTATTTGACATATGGCATCACCCCAATAATCTGACCCGCGGAGGATTGTCTGAGTGGTCGATAGAGGCGGTCTTGAAAACCGTTGGGTTAACAGCCCCGGGGGTTCGAATCCCTCATCCTCCGATTACCGCCCAACCCGCCCAAGGGGGTTGGGCTATTTACGCGACGTATGGCCGATGGAGAGGTGACCGAGAGGCCGAAGGTAACGGTTTGCTAAACCGTCGTACCTCAAAAGGGTACCGGGAGTTCGAATCTCCCCCTCTCCGAAGGAGCTTGACAGTTGAAGCTGATTGATACTACACTGGCGAAGATACGGGCGAAGGCCGGGGCGTTGAACGAAGCGGTGGATGCGCACAACCGGAACATCGCGGCCGAAGCGAAGGCGCTCAAGGATCTCGCCTTCAGCGACCAGTACAATAACTACTTCGCCGCGGTGTCGTTCGTGCCTTTCGTGGGTTGGCTGATACCGCTCTATCTGAAAAAGGACGACCCGTTCTGCCAGGACCAGGCGAAGACAGGCTTTTACATGGCGCTGCTGTTCACAACCCTGGCGCTGGCGATCATCTTCGTCGGAATTTTTCTTTCGCGCGACTGGCGTGTGGCGAGGCTGATACAGGCGATACTGGTGTACCTGACGTACCTGGTCTATTTCGGATTCTGCGCGTACGGGGCCCACGCCTCGATCAACAACCGGCAGGCTGAATTGATAAACCGCATTCCACTGGTGATGGTTTTGCGGGGGATGATAGTTCTGTAGCACCGCGGCGTCGCACCGCCGCATCACATAGAAGCAACACGCGTCCATAGCTCAGCTGGATAGAGTAACGGACTACGAATCCGTGGGTCGGAGGTTCGAATCCTCCTGGACGCGCATAAGTCCTGAATAGTTCAGGCATCAGAGACTACCGGAAAACCGGCGTTTCTCATTATCTTAAAAAGTGAGATAAATGTCAGATGACGTTATCTTGCGAGGAGAATGAGAATGGCCGGTTTTTCATTATACCCCCGAAAGCGTAAAGACGGTAAAGCCGTATACTACGTTCAATTCAAGCAACCAGACGGAAAATATACTACAGCCAAAAGCACCGGATGCACGTCACGGCGAGCGGCGGATTCCTGGGCTTACGATTACCTGCAAAATCACGGCGCACCTATGCCCGGCCGTGAAATAATCTTCGAAAGATACGCCGATCATTTTTTTGACTGGAACGGCCGATGGGCATTGGACAAAAGGGCTGCTGGAAAAAGATTATCAGAGCGGCATTGCCTTGATACGGCTGACCTTGTAAGGCATCATGTACTACCATATTTTGGCTCAACTAAAATCACTGATATTGACAGACCTCTTTTAAAGAACTTTCGGAATAGTTTATTCAATAAGGGGAAAAGCAGCTCGTTAATCAATAAGGCCCTTTATGCAATCAAGGCTGTGCTGGAAATGGCCGAAGAGGATGGTCTGATTAAAGGAGTGCCCAAAATTGCGCCAGTGGCAAAACGACAAAAAGAAAAGGGCATATTGACTCTTGAAGAGGTAAATCGCCTTTTTTCTTTTCAATGGTTATCGAGACCAATACACTGTCACCCGCCAAAACCGGTATTTACCGGATATGTCGGAAACCTTCTCGCGGCATCAACGGGGCTTCGACTGTCAGAACTTCAGGGTCTTAAGATACAGGATTTACATCTATCCGAGGGTTATATCATGGTGAAACGATCCTGGGACAGCCGATTAAGCAAATTAAATGAAACCACCAAAACAGGCAGGGAACGCACAATTTTTATACCGGAACAGGTTATCAATGCGACAAATAAACTATTAGCCGAACATCCTCTAAAAAACAATCCAGAAGCTTTTTTATTCCTTGGAGAGAAAAAACCAGTCGAAAAACCAGCGGAAAAAGTGGTTTTTGTCCGGGCGCTTTTTACAGCACTTGAAAAAATAGGGATAGATAAAGCCGAACGCAAGCGTCGTAACATCACTTTCCACAGTTGGCGTCACTTCCTGAATAGCCTTTTAATCAATAGCAAGATTCCAATTCAAAAAATTCAAAGCATAACGGGTCATATGACGGCACAGATGACCTCCCATTACTACCACATCGACGATATGATGGATGTTAGAAATGTCCAGGACAGCTTGTTTACGGGCTTAATCGGGCAGGAGGTGCAATAGTATGAAAACTATATCCTTCCACACCACAAAGGGCGGCACCGGTAAAAGCACTCTGTCAATAATTACCTTGAACAGTCTAATCAGTGCCGGTTACAAATGCCTTGCCATTGACACGGATACAGCAAACCATTCCCTTTCGTTTTACTACAACTCCGGGATACCCTTTGAAACAATTCATGATAAAAACATTTTTAAAGTATTTGCTGGTAATGGTATTCTTGAAAACACTATTCTGATACATGACCTCCTTGACCTTGTTCACGCGGATGTCAGGCTTTCGGACTTTCGAAGCATTGATAATTATAAGCGGCTGAAAAGACAGATACATGAATTGACTGAATATGATTATGTGATAATCGACACAGCACCTTCCTATGATAACATCATTATCAATGTTTTATATGCAAGTGATACATTAATTATTCCAGTAATCCCCGATGTATTCAATTTTCAGGCTCTTAAATTCCTGTTTGAAAAACTTGCCGACCTTGATCTTGCCAACCTTGAAATAAATGTTGTGTTCAACCAGTACGACAAACCAAGGACAGAAAACCTGAGCACATTCACCAATCAGGTTGTAAATCTTTTCAGGCATGACGCTGGAATATCACCATTTATCACCGCTCAATTAACTCGATCATCAGCCATTAAAAAGTATATCAATGATGACGGCTACCGGATAAACGACCGGCAAGAAACAGTACGACAATACGCTGAAATTAAGAATTACATGGCAGAAACCCTAGCAGTTAACTTGAACGGAAAGGGGATATGAACATGGCAAAATTAGAACTACTGAAACAAGTAACTGAAAGAACAGGGACTCGGGATACTGGAACCGTTACCATTAAGACAATCCCTATCGGTCAAATATCAGCCAGGCAGAATCTCAGGGAGCATGATACTTGTGATATTGACGATTTGAAGGAAAGTATAAAAACAGTCGGTCTGATTCAACCGATTACCGTGTGTAAAGATGGAGAAGATTATCTTTGTATTATCGGACACAGACGATTACGTGCATATCGCGAGCTTTACAAGGAAAATAAAGACCAGTATCACTCTATTCAAGCGATAATCACCGACGATAAAAATATCATCATCAGGCAATTGATAGAAAACGTCCAGAGGGTTGATTTAAAGCCTATTGAACTGTATCATGCATTAAAGAAATTACGGCAAGAAGGATTGACGATTAAACAGATTGCCGGAATCCTTGGAAAGGCTGAAGGGTATATCAAGAACTTGTTTTCGGGGATTAAAGAAATTGAAAGTGATCCGGATAATATGGAGATTCTAAAAAAGTCACGCGGCGTGACTTTACAGGATTTTTCTGAGATAAGGGCAATTAAAGATAAAACCATAAAAAAGAGTCTGATAAAACAAAGAGCGGAAAAGAATATTACGCGGAACGAACTCAGGAATAAAACTGTGAAAAAGGAAACATCACGATTATATATCACTGAATTTTCTGATATTGAAGCAAGGTTTATCCGCAGGGCATTGAATCATGTTTTGAAGAAACTGGCAAAATGCGTAAATGGTTATTACTCTGGCACTGTTAAACTTTCAAAAGACGAGTTTCAGACTTTGGATAAACTATGCGAAAGGATGAATAAAGCATAATCTGAATATTATACCTTGATATTTTTTACAACAGTTAGCATAATATTAACTGTCGATTATTTAACATGACAAAGAGGCTAAAAATGAAAATACTAATTATTGGATTATGTAGTTTTGCATTTCTATCTTTTAATTCAATTACTTTCGCGGAAAATAAGCAAGTAATCGATTTTGATAAATTGAATAAGGTATTTTATTTAGCAAAAGATGCGAATGAATATCAAGAGAAAGGCTTGTCAATTAAGGCAAAAAAAGCAGATCAAGAAATAAGGCATATTTTAGATTCAATATTTGTTAATGGCAAACAAATTTCCTCCACGGATTCGTGTTTGTTTGTGAGAGATACTTTCAAACGTGAAACGCTTGGTGGAGAAAATCGTTATTTCAGGCTTAACTGTTATGAGTCACCCATTACCCACACAGAAAACTATAAGAAAAATCGAATTTTTTTTAAAATATTCAGCCAAGCTGAAATCAATACTCAACATAATGCAACATCATCAGCCATCATTGAAAAATTTGAAGAATCAAAGCTTTTCTCTGGTAAAATTATAATCACAAAAGTCGCATATTTTGGGCCAGAGGCAACATATAGTTTTAATAGGCAATTGGGATTTGGGCCAGAATTAGAAGTATTTTGCAAAATTGTATCTTTTACCCCTTCTGAAAAGCAACTCATTCAAGATAATAACAATGTTTTATCGCCTGGTGAATTGTTAAGAAAATTAGAATCCGGCGATAATGTTCCGAAATCCGAGATAATTAAAACACTGAAATGTCTTATAAGAAATGAGAATTAACTTTATAACATCAATGAGGGAGGGTTTATTTTAATGTTAAACCTCGATGAGAAGATACAAGGTTTAAAGCATATCCATTACGAAGCCGAGATGGCGCTTCTCATGGCAAAGGCACTTCATGTTTTCTGGACTAGAAAAATGAATGGTGAACTCGGTTGGATTTCCGAACCGGCCATTGACCTGGCAGTTCGTGGCGGATTGCTTGAGGGGCTTTGTACGCACACGCGAAATTTGATACTGCTCTTAACTAGGACAGATAATAGAGATATTAATTCTTCGGACTATAATTACAATTCAATCGAACTCTCATCTGCTGACAATGCATTTCTTGATCGGTTACATCAACGTGTCAGTCATATTACCAAGAAGCGCCTCATTTCGATCAAAGACTGGGATTTCAATAACGAGTTCAAAGCTTGGTTCAAAAAGATATCGGATTTCTTTTCATACCTTCTTGGGAACCATCAAGACCTGTTTACGCTTCTAGAAACAGACAACAAAGTTGGCCTAAAGGCTAACGACTTCAAATCACTTGGGAATGCATTAGCCTCGGATAATCCTTTAGAAAGTGATTACAAACCAAGACACAGGGGACGACAAACAATTATGTTTACTTAAGTTGATTCCAAGTCAAATTTTCTCAGTTTTAGCTTTATCAACGAAATTAGGCTTTATCATCTCCATTGTTATTTGTTTGCATAATTTTAAAATTAGAAGGATTGTCTTTAATTGTTTGAAGAAAGTTTATTATTGGCATAATAAAGCTTATTCTATTTTTCATAAATACACTATGAGCCGTCTCTCGAATAAATGGGTATACTATAGCATAAAAATTCTGATGATACTCTTGAACTGTTTCAATGGAAAATTTATCTGGGGTAGCAAATATCCCATGTGAAATAATATTTAATCTCGAAAAATCTGCAAAGTCCTTATGGTTACACATAACATTGCAGTTTACAATACAAATCAATTTATTATCGTTAATAATATTAACATTCCCAGCAATAGATATTTTACACTCAATTTCCCTTACATCTGTAAACATATCATAATTATTTTTATACTTCGGATTATACGAAAGACGAATTTCAGGATAGTAAATTTTTTCAAAATTTAAAAGTATCTGGTTATTCATATTTATGCCGCTAGTGTAAAATTTACATTAGGAACAAATTTGTTTTTTATTACATTCTCTTTTATTGGTTGCTTATCTTTATTATAATCCAAATACGTTGTTATTTTTCCCGTAGTTTCGATATCGTTTTGGCAATTATCAAATATATTTAAATAATTATCAAGATTCTTTGTTAGATCAAATTCATTTAAAATATTTGCTGATGATGTTTTGATCATAGGAATGATGAAATTACTATATTCATACAATTGACTAAAATCGTCATCAATGAAATCATCTATACCCCAATAAATATTAACATAACCTCTCTTGAAATATTCAGTATTAAAATTATAAATCATCTCTTGGTATTCATTATTATCTAATACTTCGAGTGAATTTATAAGAACAAATATCTCATTATTTATTATAGATAGTTTTACAGGTAAAAATCCGAATCTGTATTTATACTCATAAATATGGTCTCTAATTATATTTGCTATTTCGTAATCCATGCTAATTAAATCCAATAAATAATTTTAGATCAGATATTAGTTTTTCGGCTTTCTTTATAGCGTCGTTAAGAATACTTATTTCGATGTCCTTACCCTCATAATCGGCTTGAACTCGCAAACTATAAAGTGCGCTAAAAGTCGCATTTATTTGAAATTGTAAATATTTATGAGTTTCTTCGATATATTTGGGACGTTTGGAAATATAAGTGCATAAAGCAGAAGATATTGTACCATGAGAATAAGGCTTATGATTATCATGATCATATTCCTTTCTCTTTGGTATTGTGTTCAGAAAAGAAAAATAATCGAATGATCCATTTTGCAATATCGACTTTGCTGATTGAAAAATTGAGTAATAAGCTCTTGACGCACCAACTGAATAATAGCTAACATCTGAACAACCTGCACAATATCGCGCGATGTCAAGATTCGCTTTTGCTTTTTTTATCAACATGCTAAATTATTGATGTTGTTTTGATTAATACATATTTTACAATTTTATTATTTTTGTCAAGTATTCTAAGTTTTCAATTATTTAAATGTAACCCTCTCACTGTAATTGTTTTCTCTCAAAATAATCATGTTTGCAAAAAGTTCTTCCTAGAATAGGGAATTCCGACTTGTTTAATATATTATTGCTTTTTCTATTATCATTAGCTCATACATGACATAACTAACTCTTTTGTCCGATTACTTGCCTCATTTTAAAATCGCCTGATATACATATATTCAAAATTTATCTTGTTATGACTATGTTTAATGGAATATTTAATTGTTGACAAAAGATCAGCTATCTATTAAGGTGTTTATATAAAGTTCACGATATTTCATTTTTCAGTGAGCTTCGCGCAATTCGGCACCAAATAGCCCGCGCACATTTTCTGATAAAATGCAGGAAGGTGTCGGCTATGAAAACCCCAGAAGAAAACCCTCGTGATTGTTTCTGGCTTCAAAAAAAAATTAACGGGAAACAACTCGCCAATTATCTGAACATCTCCAATCAAACTGTCAGGCTGTGGACATCACAAAAAAAAATTCCTCATTATAAAATTGGGAGATCGGTCAGGTATGATCTTGATGAAATAAATTCATTTTTGCAAGAGCATTCAATTGCTGTGGAGGGAAAATAATGGAACCCACCAAAAAAAATTTTATTCCTCAAGAAATAATATCCCAGTTTGAAAAAGAAATCGCAGGAGTTTCCCATGGTTCAATAAAATTAGAGATAATTCGACACGGGGGCCGTTTTGCTCGATACACTATAACCCGCGAAATTAGCTTTTTACCTTCGGACTGCGGAGGTAAGAAATGAACTCATCAAACCTTATATTGATGTCGCAAAAGGGGTGTGTGTATGAATACTCATCCTGACATCTTCGATCAGGCTCGCCAGTCCATATCACCCTCTATTATTTCACGACTTTTCCCTGGTGGGGAATGGAAGCACGGAGAATATTGGATTCAGAATCCTCTTCGCAACGATAAAAATCCAGGTTCGTTTAGCATATCAGAATCTGGATTGTACAATGATTTTTCCTCCAACGACCAAGGCGATATGATCACCCTGCTTGAAAAATTCCAGGGAATTTCAAAGATCGAGGCAGCCAATATCATCGTTGAGGCAGCTGGCCATCTTACATCAGATACATTTCACTCAACACCCGTGAAACAAAATAATTCTACTCTTCATATACCAGCCGAGTATAATCCCGATGAAAGATTAAATGACCTTGAAATCCATCTAACAAATAAATTCATTGTCGAAAAATTCGGCAAAGCCATCGCCGTTTGGAACTATCGTTTCAATAAAAGATCATGGGTAGTAGTTATTCGCCACGAAAAAGATGGGAAAAAAAATATTGTTCCATATTACTTCACTACGGCTGGCAAATGGACTGCAGGCAATCCTAAAAAAAACAATAGACCGTTATATAATATCGACAAATTTACTGTGAGCACCCTTCCAATCATCATCGTTGAGGGAGAGAAGTGCGCTGAGGTCCAAGTACCGGGATATATTACCGTGACATGGATTGGGGGTTCTCAGGCAGTTAATAAAACTGACTGGAAACCATTACGAGGACACAAGACCATTATATGGCCGGACAACGATCTGGCGGGGTTTCAAGCAGCCGAGGACATTAAAGCAAAACTTCCTCACGCAGAGGTCCTCCAAATCACCGGAAAGCCAAAGGGATGGGATATCGCAGATGCACAGTCTGAAGGATTAGACTTGGTGGAATATATAAAGACATGCCCAAGAATGAAAACCAAAAATACTGAACCCAACTTTAAGGTTTGGACTGCAGCAGAACTCATCACTACAGATTTCCCAGAACCCATTTACATCATACCTGGCATCATACCCCAAGGACTCACAGTCCTAGCGGGTACGCCAAAAATTGGTAAATCATGGTTTGGTCTCGATATAGCCATTACCATGTCCATGGGGGGAACCATCTTAGGTAGTATTCCGATACCATTGGGACGCACCCTTTCTCTATTCCTTGAGGACACGCCACGACGTATTAAAAATAGATTAAAAAAACAGTCTGCGGTTCCATCCGATAATTGCCACATCATGACAAATTGGGCTCCAGACGGAAAAGGATTTATCTGGCTACACAAGTGGATGGATGAACACCCTGACACCACAGTTATAATTATCGATACCCTTGCACGCTTTACCACTGTCAAAGACAATAATGACTACTCGCAAACGACAGCAGCACTTACTCCGATAAAGGCATTCGCGGATGAATATGGAATTGCAATAATTGTTGTTCACCATGCTAAGAAAGCAGAAGTTACAGATTTCATTCATGCCGCTGTGGGATCAATTGGAATAACAGGTGTAGCCGATACTGTTTTAATATTGGCACGCAAGCGAGGACAAGGTGACGCTGTGCTATCGATAACGGGACGCGATATTGAGGAGCGCGAACTTGCTGTCAGGTTTGACACTCCAACATGCCGCTGGGAGATAGTGGGAGACGCAACAGAGATTGCTGACAGTAAAGCACGTCAAGAAATAATCGACACACTACGGGCCGCAAATGGGTCGATGAAACCGAAGGACATCGCACAAGTTCTTAACAAAAATCAAAGTACAACCAGATTCTTGCTAATGAAAATGTGCGAAGCCGGTCAAATTATCAGATCATCACGAGGAGAATATCAGGCGGTATCTACAAAAAACACCAACAACACAAACGATGCAAACAACACAAACAATACCAATAACGCAAACACTTTACTTTAATTTATATTGTTTTCGTTTGTTGTGTTTGCGCTGTTTGCAGTTTCAAGTGCAAATATAGATTGTTCTACATGTCTTTTTTGGCAGTACTAATGCATGGAATGGAATTACATTATAATTCAAGGAGATAAAAATGAGTAATCAACAAACAAGTGAATTTTCGAAAAACCTCAAATTGGAAAAGTATAAAATAGAACAAGAATCTAAAATAAAAAAATATTTGGATGAAGGTGTCAATGAGATAATTAATGCTAATCATGATGATGAATGGGAAAAGGCAAAGGGGGATTGTTCACCTGGATTAACCAAAGAAGAGATGATTGCTCAAAAAGCATCATATTGGCGTGAAGTGACTGAAGATATATTACGATCATGCTTTTATCTCGATTGGGAAATGCAGCAGGCTTAATATATAGCATTTGCCCATATTTATTGAGTGGTGCGGGCAAGGAAGGTACAAGTTGAAATTTAAAATACCAGATGATCAATCCCGTCCATGGGTCTGGTGTAGAAATTGCTTTAACTGGATATACTATAGCGATTTTATTTCGCCTGATCGCGGCGGTTGGGTAATTTATCGCTGCTGGCCATACTGTCCGGAATGCCAAGCCAAACGAAAGAGTAAAAAGAAAAATGAACGATAATACTGAAATCATTAAGGCATCAAGGAAGAAAACAAAACCAGGGCATCAGGTTGAAATATCCGCATGGGATTCATTAAACGACCGACAGCGTGTTTTCGTTTTAGAATATATAAGAACGATGAACGGATCGGCAAGCTACAGAGCTGCATACCCATTGGCAAAAGCAAATGCTGCAAGAGCCGCCGCAGCACGACTGTTAACAAAAAGCAACATTTCCGGAGCCATCCAAGAGCGCCTCGATACACTCTGGGCCTCGCGTGAAGCATTATGCGGTCGAACTCTGGCTGAAATTCAAGCCATTGCTTTTAGCGATATTTTTGATATTATTAATTTCTCAAACGGCAATATAAACCTTCACAATCTATCAGAAGTTGATACCAGGGCTGTTAAATCCTTGAGGCACAAAACCAGTGTTAGCGGCTCAGAATCTTTTTCTGTTGTAATGTATGACAAGATCGCGGCCCTGGCATTGCTCGTTAAAATCCTCGGGATGGTCCAGGAAGATGTAGGGCATACTGAAACAATCACGGTTGTTCCGGCCCGTGATCCACAGGAGCTATTAGATGAAGATGAACAACGAATTCCATAATAGTTATTCTACATTATTTCAATAAACTGGCATTAACCATTTCTACACTAATAAACAGACGATGAATTGATATTGAAAATTAAAAATCCTCTAATCCATCTCCATAAAGATACTTGTGATATTTTTCTTTCAAATAATTATTCGAATAGGTTATGAAAACTGTTTCGATGTCTGCTTCATAGAAGCATTGGATTATATACTTTTTATTATCCCACACCCATCCAAGATGATAATACCCACCTGTGTCTAATCTTTTTGAATATGGTGTTTTATATTTATCAACTAACTGATTTACTAAAACAGTATATTTTATATTATCCATGTAAGCGGCCCAAACAATTATGTCATATAAATTATTTTTTTCGTTGAAATACAAAAATATATATTTATTTTGAATGTTCTTATCTTTAATTTCAATTATGTTTTTATCTTTTTTAGCAACAGCATTGAAATTTACTGCGTATTCATTGAGGTATTTGTCCCTAACAATTTTTTCGGCGACAATTCTTTGCATTCCTAATTTGAATTCTCTGTACCCTATATCTGGCACTCCCGCTGAATGCACATTTACGGATAAAGAAATTGAAAATATTAGCGAAATTACAATTAAATATTTTTTCATAATCTACTCCATGACTGAATTTTTAATTACCATGTATTACTCCTTGTTCCTATTTTTACCTGCCTCTTCGAAAATTCTTTTATACCCAGGCCCGGATTCATTTACTGGAGCTGGTTTTGTTGGGTCTTTTCTCCATTCTTCCAACTTCCGATTATATTCACTTGCGGGAACAGCTTCATAAATATTATTATTGAATCTAACAAGATTTTCTCCTATAAACGTTGGCTTCCGATTGTCTTTCTCCTTTTTTTTATTTTTCGTCGCACCAAATATTTTTTCATACCTGGTGCTGTCTGTTGAAACTGGAATCGGTAATGTTCGATCCCGATCCCATACCGCTTTTCTCTTTTCGTAATCTCCTGGTGCAACACGCTCGTAAATATTATTATTGTATCTCACCTTGTCGCTTTCAATAAATGTCGGTTTTCGATATTCTTTTTCTTCCTTACTCTGATATGAATAATCAATTTCTTGAGGAATGAACTTTCGTTTTATTTGTGTTTTTTCTACCTGCCCTGTTTCTGGGTTATACCATTCTTTTGTATTATTATTTCGATAAGGCTTTTTCCTTGTTTCAAATTGAGGTCTGTCTCCCTTCGTTGCAGTAACACCGGTGATCCTTTCAACCTCTTTCTTCCATCGTGCATCTATGCTTTTATCGAATATTTCCCACTGTTCAGGTGTCATCGGTTCACCTGATCCAAACTTAAATCTTTTCTTTTTAAGAAGGTTTCGTATCTTTGTTGAAAAATCGAAGTTCCCTTTCTTTTTTTCATGAACTTCTTCAATAGCTTCAAGATTGATTGGTAAGAGATCAATACCGCATGTATGCTCTTCCTCGGTATGTGGGAAGGCACATACTCTTAATTTAGAATGGTTAATATTATTTTTATTAAACCAGATTACCGTTTTTGCATGAATATCATCTATTCCATAATGTGAAAGTTCATCAATATCATTTTCAATAATCTCACGAGGGAGCAAACGTACAATAGTGCCTTTGTGTTTTTTGCACCATTTACATGGCGAGTTACCATGATAAACGAAATATACCGGTTTACTTCTTGATAATTCTTCATATTCAGCCAGCTTCATGTTATTATAAATATACTGTAAGGAATTTGAAGAAATATAATTCCAGTTTAATAGTAGAGCATCCTCAACAATCTTATTGTACCCTCCCCTTAATTTAAATATTTTTTCCTTCGATGTTTTTAACGGCTCATCAAGATTTATACTTAGTTGTCCATCATCATCTTTAAATACTGTTCCATAAATACCACCTCCCTTCTTACCTTTGACAACTCTATCACCTTCTTTGGGAGTATGGAATAGCCAGTATAGATTGCTTGTTAATTTTATATCTGTTAAATTATCGTTATAAGCCTGACTAATCTCATTAAGTATCATAGAGATATACGCATCTGGCAAATTGGCGAAGTCTAATAGTCTTGGCAATATTTTTAGACATTCTTCGATATCAGTTTTCATACCAACACCTAATCTAATTTCAAGAATATCAATAATTCGCTACACCGTATTATAGTACGGTGTTTAATGCAATTACATTTTGATAGTATTTGCTAATGAAACAAAGAGGGAATCAATATAATGCTTCTGATTTTCTGCTCCAGGTAGGACGAATAATTAAAGCTGAAAGGGAAAAGGCAGGTTTAACCCAGGAAAAGTTGGCTGAAGTCAATGGTGTAGATTACAAATATTTTCAACGAATAGAATATGGTGAAGTCAATTTCACGATGAAAACATTAGTTAAAATTGCAAATTCCTTGAATCTTCATCCTCGCAATCTTCTTGATATCGAAAAGTAAGAGAATCTAACCATATAATAATATTATTGCCTGACAATCATCTCCTCCCTCGGGCATGGAATCACTTCCCTAGTCTTGTCAACCGTTTCAAATGCCAGTCGGTGACGCTTATCATCATAATAATCACAAATACCCCCCCTGGTCGGTGAGGGTTACTCTGTGCTGGCATTGGTGGCATTCGAGGAGTTTCATGGAATAATTATCGACCTGAGCAAAAATATTAAATTATTCGCCCTAATCTTTTTGATTGCAAACATAATGATTGATAGTTTTGGTCGTACAGTGCCGGTTAGGCCATTCATCGCCGTTGGTGACGACAGCGTATTAATAGATTTAAGGAATCAAATAGAAGAAAATCAATAATAAGTTTAAAGGTTTTCCTTTTTTATGAAGTTTTTAGTTGGTCCAGAAATTTCTTTATCCGTATACCAATGACCACCATTCCATGAAATTAAAGTAGTGTTACAATGGTGACATTCAATCGAATCTTTATCGCGCATTATAATGTGATGTTCTTCAATCTCATAAACAGCTCCACACCCTTCACATACAATTTTTGTCATTAATCAACTCCAGAGTTTTCAGCACTTTGAAAGAATCTCATTTACTTCTTCCACAAATAAAGTATAAGCAGTTTTCCCATCAGTATCACAACTGTCCAATAAAACATCAAACAGATTGAAATGTTTGAGGAAATGGAACATGATGATTTTAAGAGCGAAATTGCTCACTCTAAATGGTCTTTGCATTTTAGGCGGTCGAATTCCACTCATTGACGTCAAAGGCTCTAAGTATTCTTCCTTAATCATTTGGATTGAAAGAAATTGCGCTGAACTTTCAATGATACCACCGGGTTTATCTTTATAACTTGGAGGGATATATACTCTTTCAGGGCTTTTAAAAGCCATGTCATTCAGTACAAATGGTTGGTTGTGTCTGTCTTTATATGAAAACAATGGAAGGCATAACCAAGTAGCTATATGCTCAGATGTATTAGCTGGGTTAAGCCAATCATTTTGATATTTTCTTATAAGGATTACAGGTCGGTACTTTCCGGGAGAAGCAAAAAGATTTTCACCTTTTTCCAGTTCAAAATATTTTGCAACAATATGCTGAGGTTCTCTTTCTACTTTACTTTTTCCCGAATATATATTTGCTCTCCAGGTGGATTCCTCCTCCCTTGTGGGATAATAATGTTCTTCTGTAAGATACCAGCGTTTTTTTCTCTCATACCATACCGGGGCATTACACAACTGACCCACCTGCAATGTACTTGATTCCGGTGGTAATATCCAATCGTAGAAGCTCGAATCGAATTCCCCACAAACCGTATCGTATAAATCGGGGATACCCTTATAAGTGCTTGGCATTTTTTATTTTTTCTTTATACTTTAGTTTAATATCTTTGATGACATCATCAGAACACTCAAGTTTTTTTACTTTATAATATTCGCTTGGTAATATTTTTAAGAAATCAAGAACCTCTCCTCTTTGATCTGCATTCATCATTGGTTCTGTTTCATAATATACATAATCCAATAAGTCACTCAGCTCAACATCATGGTATTTCCTTATAATTGATGAGATGATTGTCTGAACTTCGGCTGGCACCTCATCAATTTCAGCATAATCCTTTACCATGAACTTTGTGAGTTCTTTATCTTCGATTTCTTCTGCTATGATATTTCTATCACTAAGGTGGGTATCAATATCCATTATATATGGACCGTACTTATAATAGACCCATTGGGCGTCTGTCAATCTTTGATGAAATTTACGATAGTAGAGTACCTCAACAAGGTATGCCATTTTTATAAGTCGTGTGATGAGAATACCATCTCTGTATTCTTTAACAGATTTTAATATATTTAGCAAAAGGGTATGAAGGTTAATGGTGTTCATGTTTTATTATATCAACCGTATTAAAATCTTTTTGTACCCAATAGGAAAGTAATCAAATACTTGAAAGATTTCAAGAATTTGATAAATACCACGTCTTTATTCCACGTCAACATTAAAACAAAGCACAAATACGCTCCATTAAGCTACTATTCATATCGGAATAATATTTGTAACGCTATGCTAATATCTTACCCATAAGGTTTCTTTCGATGTTTTTATATATTAAACTATGTATTTTTTAAAACTCTTCACAAACATGTCATTCGTAAACCCCTCCCTCCGATTATCGGGTCTTTCCGTAATAATCAGCTGTGTTCTTTTATAAGTTCCGATCGCTTTTACGACTTTATCTTTGACGAATTTCAACTTAATCCCCAATGGCGATACGAATGTAAAGTCACCGTTATCGAACCAGTTCAAACCAGTGAAAATAAATGCAAATCGAGGTTTTAGAAGGTCAAGTTCGAGTTTGAAAAGATCGCGGCAAATGTCCAGTTGAGCATAACACTCTCGGTCAGTCGGATTGCCGCCTTTTGAAGGGGCGATTTTCATGAGATTTGACCATGCAATGTGTTTTGACCAATGAGAATCCATCATAATATTTTTTTGAGTGACTTCATGTAATACCCGAGAACAACATTTCAAGAATCTACTTCTATTACCATTGTAATACTCATTTAATCCTTTTTCATTGTCCTCGATCCATCTTGTTTTTTCTTTCATTGAGGCTTTTATACTTTTTATTACAATAGAATAGTTTTTTCTATTACACACAAATTGAGTATTCCAACCATTTACAGCACGCCCCACAAATAAAAATTTGGATTTCCTATAATATTCTCCGACACAAGGATACATGAGGCAATATTTCTTTTTGCTGTATCGGGAATCTTTGATAATATTGCAATAAGAGTAGTACAATTCCTTGAAGAGAATGTTATACATAGCATTTAACAAATTTATTACCTCGAATATTATAATTATTCCAATGCTGCCAGCAAGAAAAATCCAATCCTCCTCAACAGGCATTGGTATAATAGTAATTCTAAACATTTAGAAATGTCAGGACGTTGGAGAATAAAATAATATAAACAGAAACTCATTATACATCATTCAGTTATTCAAAATACTTAAAATCTTGCACAAGCATATTGTAGATGCTTTCTTTTACCTGTTTCGTCAACTCCCTGATGGTATCAAATACCTGGGATATATCAGTTTTTCCTTGTAATTCCGCATACTTTTTAATTTGGATCAATCCCGAATATGGAGTCACAAAATCGGGATAGTCAAAATATTTAAAATATGGTTCATCCTGGAGGCCAGCATAATCCACTTGTTGCCCCCTGCAATAATTGACATTCCAATAGGTGTAAAGTGATTTGATGGAATCAACGAGCTTGGTTGCCAATGGTTCGGCAACCTCTGGATCGAGTGTTTTTGACCAAAATGAATCTGAATTGATCGGGCATAACGGATTATCCACAAAGATTTCAGGAGCACCTTCGACGGGATTATCCTTTTCAAATTTTGTAACTATGCAGCGATTTTCAGCTAATACAAATGCAAAGCAAAGAGCATAGTAATCGCGCTCGTACTTTGTGGGTATGCTGGGTGCCCAAATATCGAATTGGTTTGCCCAAACCGGATATACCCCGTTTATTGCTTTTGTGATGGAAAACCATGAAATAAGAGACTTTGCTGATTCTAAATCATAGGCACAATACGATCTGTTATCCGTGGGACCATTGAACAACTTTGATTTGTTGACACTTTTTATTTCGTTATCCAATCGAAACCAAATTCTATCTGGCTTCAGGGACATTCGATTGTATTTATCCTGGTTTACCCGTACAGGAGTGCCATTATCCATGAAACCAATGAAATTCCCGTTATGTGATCCATAGGTTTTTTTGTTGGCCCTCCTTACGTCTTTAAGAGGTAATCCCCCAAAGATTGATCTTGATTTTAATTCAGTATCGGTCGGGCTTCGCTTAAAATCATACATCTGCTGTTTTTCTGCCTCATTGTTCTTTGTGTTTATCAGCAATGGTAGTGTTTCTTTAATTTGTTCCCTTGATTCATCAAATAATACTTCATTTTTACCACGGATTATCCTTTTAACCTCGGTGTTAATTTTTTCAAGGCTTTCGTTCCAGTTTACCGTTAAAAAAGCTGATCCCGGCAAATCGGTCAAATCAAGCAATATCACCTTATTGTTGTTTTTACGCTGGTTGTATCTCCATATTGTGAAAGCTACTGGCCATCGTCCGGTTCCCTTGAAAAACTCCTGGCCTGTGATCATAAAACCTTTTTCAAATTTGAAATAAGCATCAAATTTTTCTCGGAATGATTTATATGATGGTCGGGGAATCAACCAGGATGTTGGCGTAAATATCATTAAAGCCGGTTCAATATCGGGCAGTTTCTCTTTTTGCAGTTTGCTGATTTCAAGAATTTGAGCAAGGAACGCCAGGTATCTTTCGTTTCCGGCATCATTTCCGGTTAATTGAACGATGGACGGATCAATACCGTAATTTGCCTCGGTTTGATCCCGGACAGTTTCATTTTCATCCGTGTTTTTATAGGGAGGATTCAGTAGGAAAGCGAAAGGCTTATCTATCGATTTTCCTTCTTCTTTTAAATACCGTTCCAAAATGGAGTAGTAGTCCCCGGCCGGTTTATCAATAAAATTTAGACCCTTATTTTCATGTGTTCTGGGGATAATGCTATACCCTTGCTCTATTTGCACGGGATCATGTTTCAGTCGCAATTCAATAGTTCTAAGGAGATCAGGATTTAGCTCGGATACGATTTTGAATTTTAGATGATTCCTTCTCCAGCTACTTACAAGATTGCCGGACCCCCCAGCAGGATCGATTACTATATATTTATCACTTAATTTCTTCTCGCCAAATTTCTCCCTGATAAACCATAGCGCAAATCTGCTCAAGTTGATATCCGTAAAGAATATCCCGTGCTGCTTTACATAATCTGGGTCGTGCTCCGCAAGAGCTTCGTCGAAGCGGCTGAAATAATAATCAATAGAAATCCCGCCTTCATCGTTGGTAAAAACATAGTGGCTCTCTACAAAACTTCTAAAATCCTTATGGTGTTTAGGCTCCATAATGAATGATTCGCTAATTGCTGACCCGCTCTTTGTGGTTAGAAGAAGATGGGTCGGTTTCGATGGAAGAGCATCTGGCACCTTTGATGTAACATCCCAAAAGGGGAGGATTGTATAAAAACAATGGATAGCGTCCAGGGGATTGGTGAAAAATTGCTTTAAAAGGCCGATTTTCCGCAAGAAATTACCGGGATTTATTTGATTGCGGATAACATCCAGGTTTTTTAAACGGTCCTCGAACTCAAGGAGCTGGACATCCAGGTCGGGATTAAAGAGATTGACTTCGCTTTCATATAAAAAATTGGCTCTGGTCAATATTTGCTTTTCGAGGGCCTTACTGCACTTATTCGCATTTATTCTACCCATTTCATTGGCAGATTTATTAGAATCTGAATTGGTGAGTATTGTATTTACTTCGGCAGGTAAGTTGTCTACATGCCATAGACCAATGAAATTCTTTGTTATTACAGAGATTGCGGAAAAGCTCAACCCCTTTCTGCTGTAATGTAAAGCTTGGAAAAATCCGCTTAACCAATCATTCTCGGAGGTTTTCAGCTCAACAACAAGACGGCCCTCAATATAGATATCTGCCCCAGCAGCCTC
This sequence comes from Spirochaetota bacterium, assembly GCA_017998375.1. GTDB lineage: Bacteria > Spirochaetota > UBA4802 > UBA4802 > JAGODF01 > JAGODF01. The sequence goes on along the minus strand of JAGODF010000001.1, from coordinate 9,282 downwards.
AGATTCTTTTTTAAATTTATCTTCTCTAAATACTCGCTGAAAAAATGGATAAACATGATGGTTAGAAGCGTTTTCTGATTCTGGGCTTGTAATATAATTTCTTAGTTGAACTAGTTCTTTTTTCATTTCTTTTTATACTCTTTTCCTCAGCTATTGATTCTCATAATAAGTATTTCAAGCTATCCTTCGATATACTTCTGTCGTATCATCGTCAACAGGCTCGCCATCAAATATAGGTTCTTCATCGAAAACCAGAATAAAATAATCTTCTTTAACCTTTTCATCAAAGCAAAATTCAATCGAATAATCAGATGTTGTAAAACAGGATATTGTTTTTATTTCTTCCTCAAGGTTGATATTTTCAATGCTTGATTCAGAAGCTTTTATATTATCAGGATTGAAAAGATTCGCGTACTTATCGATTTTCTTCCATGTTGTTTTTGATGCAAGCATCAGGTTGGGATATACTGAATAAATATTATTGAAAATGCAGGCGTGTTCATGGATTGTGTCGTCCCACTTCATATAGTCGTTAATGAAGCAGATAATTTTTTGTGTTTTTAACTTATCACTCATTTCTGCTCGTGTTGCTTTACAGGAACGCCATGAATTTATTACAATACATTATTCAATCCTAATAGTAACTGATTCAAAGAATTGAGACCCCTTATAAACAATGCTTTTTATCTTGCCGCTAATAGGGATGATTGATCCTTTTGAATAATCCAATGCCTTTTTTTCAGATTGCAGGATTAAAATTATTTCAGCGTCGATTTTATCATTATCATCACTTAAAGAGTTGCCCGCTTTAATTCCTGTTCTGAATTGAGAGTAACCAGTTTCATCTGGCACAGGAATTTTGCATTTAACCTCATAACGCCCGGTTTCCTTATAGCATTTTTCGCACAGTGCAAGGTGTATTGCTAATGTAAAAACGAGCAGAGGATTGTTTTCAAGATTCCCGTCACCTATAAACATTGCAGATGATGGATCTTTTTTTATTTTACGGAGTATTTCTTTTGCTCTTCTTTTCCCATAATCAGATAAATCTTTTTCAGCGGTTACATCTTCAATTATTATTGCTTTCAATGATAAAGGCTTATTGTGATAATCTTTATTTATTTTAAATAATTCCCGCTTCAGAGTATTTTGTTTTTGTTTGGTCTTTAGGGTTGAATCATCAGAGCTTTCTTTATAATTTCGTAAATTTGTTATTATTGACAGAATTGTATCTGAATCAGTTTTCCATGCTGTGGAATTTATCGCTTTTACCGTATTGCTGTTTTCTTCTGCTATATCCTCTTTATTATTTTCACCGGACTGACTATATGCATATCTGATACCGAACGTGATGATGAAAAGTAATAGGATAATCATATATCTTTTCATTGAAGAACCTGCCATTTATCTGTTTTCTTAAATCCTGATTAAAACATGCACCATAATCTCAGAGGAAAGCTATTTGTTTCTGGTATAGCTGGATAATGGAGTTAAATCTGCTGTTTGTCAACAATGTTACCATAATTTATCTTTTTCATAATTACAGAACTCAAAATAGCAGGGTACACCTTCATTGTTGATCTTTAATAATTTTAAAAAGGAAGGAAACTGTACCGGGAAGGGGTCACACACCTCACTAAGTCTTCATACACACCACCATAAGCCTTTAGGGAGCATCTCAGTCGATATTGGAGACCGATCCTTACTCATCTGCAAGGTTACTAATCAATTGTCCGTGTCAGATAAATGTAAGATGAATGAAAACACTATCGTTGTTTCTCATCGTTGACCACTGTTTTTTCACTTGACTTTCTTCATTATTATATCAACAGTAATAAACAATGAGAAACACCGGGAAACGTAGATAAATTTTTCGCTTTCTTGACTACGAATCCGTGGGTCAGAGGTTCGAATCCTCTTGGACGCGCATTACACGAAAGCGACGATACAAATCGTCGCTTTCGTGTTTCACCGCCATGACCGATACCGACTACATGAACGCCGCACTCGAAGAGGCGCGCGCCGCCGGCGCTGCCGGGGAGATCCCGGTCGGGGCGGTCATCGTCCTCGAAGGAAAGATCATCGCCCGCGGGAGGAACTCCAACCGCGCCGCGCAGGACCCGACGCGCCACGCCGAGATGGAAGCGATCCGCGCCGCCACGAAAGCCCTCGGCAACGAACGCCTCACCGGCTGCGAGCTTTTCGTGACCAAGGAGCCATGCGCCATGTGCGCCGGTGCCATCGTCCACGCGCGCGTAGCGCGCGTGATCATCGGGGCCGCCGACGCGAAGTACGGCGCCTGCGGCACGATGCTTTCGGTGTGCGGCAACGCGGCGCTCAACCATGTACCGGAAATAACTTTTGGCGTGCTGGGCGATGAGGCGGCGGCGCTCCTCTCGGATTTTTTCGCCAGGCTGCGGAACCGATTGTAAGGAAATCCGACCTCACCCGCGCTCCGCGCACCCTCTCCCGAAGGAGAGGGTTTCTCTGGTATAAAGTTTTTTCCTGGAGCTCCCCCTCTCCCCCCGGGAGAGGGGGTCGGGGGGTGAGGTTTACAGCTCGCCAATCCCTTCCTTCAGCGTGGGAAACTTCAGCCGAGGCAAAAGCTCCTTCTTCATGCGCGACGTGTCCATGCTGTATGACGCCATGCCGATCTTGAGGAAATCGCGCGTGAGGGGGGCCGCCGTGCCGAAGACCGTCGCGAAGAGCTCCACGGAAGAGGCAGCCATTTTTATCATCCACGCCGGCATGCGCCAGGGCTTGCCGTATCCCCAGTGCCTCGTCGCGCGGTCGAGGAACTCCTGCAGCGTCAGCGGACCGTCATCGCCCACCTGGTAGATGCCGCGGACGTTCTTCTTTAGGATTGCGGCCTTCGTCGCTTCCAGGAAGTCCGGGATGGAAATGAGGTGCACCCATGTCGGCTTTCTCCAGACGCCCAGGAGGCGGAGCCTGGCGAGGCGCCGCGCCGCCTCGTTCATCAGGATGCCGCACCCGTAGACCATGCCGAGGCGGAGCACCACGGGCGCCGTGCCCGTGCCTTCCGTCACCCGGAAAAGGTAGCGCTCCTCTTCCAGGCGCGTGCGCGCGTGCACGGAGCCGGGATTCCCCTCCGACACCCCCCGCGCGCGGCGGTCGGGCGTCGTCTCGCCCTCCACGTGGGCGAAGTTCACCAGGATGATCTTTTTCACGCCGTGGAAGAGCGCCGTCTCCACCAGATTCTCGAAATAGAGGTTGTTGGTCACCGGCAGGAACTTCTCGGGACGCGGCCGGAAGAGCACGCCCGCCAGGTGCACCACGGTATCGACGCCGCGGCAGCACTCTACAAGGCTCTCCCTGTTTCCCAGGTCGGCGCGGAACACCTTCACGTTCCGGTGGGCGGCGATATCCGCGGGGAGCTCCTGTTTGTGGATCATGAGGTGGAGCTTCTCGTTCGTTGTCAGCATGTTGCGGGCAATGAGCCTGCCGAGGTTGCCGGCGGAACCGGTGATGAGCGTGGTCATATCATCCTCCCCTTTTAATGCATTGGAGCGCAGAGGGCGCAATGCGATCACATGGCGCCCCGTTCACAGTGTGTGATTGCCCCGTGCTCATGGCAACCACTAATCTCACACAACCTTTGCGCTTTGCGCCTTTGCGTGAATCCTTGCCATGTTCCATTGACGGCGCTTCTTTTTTAATTGCCACGCGGGACGTTCGATGCATAATGGAACGCGCGGACAAGGATCATGGCGGCGAACTACTACGACAGCAGCGGGAACGTCATCGACTTCTACACCATCTTCAACCTCCCCTACGACGCCGTGGAGGAACAGGTGAAGTCCGCCTTCCGCGCGCTCATCAAGCGCTATCACCCCGACACCTCGGAAAGCTTCAGGGAGAGCCACCTGGGGAAGATAGACCTCATCATCCGCGGCTACCGCATTCTCTCCGACGAGGACTCGCGCCGGGACTACGACCGCGCGCTCTTCCAGTCGCGCGACCCACGCGCCGGAAGTTTCATGGTGGTGCCGAAGAAGCGGATCAAATACTCGGCTTCGCTGGGAGAGCTTTTGCGGGCGCGCATCAACCCCCGCAACGCGAAGCGAAAGGACATCCTCTACAATATAGGCCAGGACGTGGAGATATTCGTCACGGCCATAGAGGCGAAGAAGGGCGCCGTGGCCTTCGTGGAGCTCCCTGCGCGGATGTACTGCCCGGAGTGCCGCGGAGAGAAGAGCGACTGCTACATCTGCGGCGGGTTGGGGCGCGTCAGCACCTCGTCGCAGATCGAGGTGCGGATCCCCCCCCACGTGGACGACACCACCTACATCGACGTGGACCTGATGCAGATGAAACCGGACCGCTACACCACCTTCACCACGAAAAATTTAAGGATAAAGATCACCGTCATGAACGGGAAGGGGGGTTGAATATGTTTGCGGCGGCGGTCATCGGCGGCGGCGTGGTGGGGTGCCATGTCGCCATTCACCTGGCGCAGCGGGGCTACCAGGTCTACCTGCTGGAGAAAAACGCGCGCGTGGGGCAGGAGACCTCCACGCGAAACAGCGGCGTCCTCCATGCCGGTATCTATTACGCGCGCGATTCCCTCAAGGCGCGCCTCTGCGTCGAGGGGAACGCGCGCTCCCGGGAGTTTTTCGCGGAGTGGGAGGTCCCCTTCATGCCCACGGGCAAGTACCTCATCGCGCGTGACGCGGGGGAGGAGGCGGAGCTCGAGGCGCTCTTCGGGAACGCGCGCGGCAACGATGTCCCCGGGATTGAGCGCGTGTCGCCGGCGCGGCTACGGGAGGAGTATCCCTTCATTCAATGCACCGCGGCGTTCTTCTCCGGCACCACGGGGATCGTCGACGCCGGCGAGTACATGCGCACGCTCTATGGGCTCCTGGACCGCCACGAAGTCGAGCTGCTCCGCGAGTGCCGCGCGCTGCACATTGGCCCGGGCCCCATCGTGGAAACGGACCGCGGTCCCCTGGAGGCGGACATCGTGATCAACGCGGCGGGACTCTATGCCGACGAGATCGCCCGGTCGGCCGGCGTCAACGGATACGAGATCGTTCCGCTGAAGGGAGATTATCTCACCACCCGCTCGCTTCGCATGAAGGTTCCCGTCTACCCGGTGCCCACGCACGGCCACGGGACCCTGGGCATCCACCTGACGCCCACCTTCTCCGGCGAGACGCTCATAGGCCCGTCGGAAACGCCGTCGTCCGGCAAGGATAACTATCTCGCGGAAACGCCGCGCGCCGCCTTCGAGGAATCGTTAAGGGGGATGATAGACGCCGCGACACTGGCCTCGCTCCGGCTGGACGAGGGCTACTCCGGCAACAGGCCTCGCGCCTATCTGGAGGGGAAGCGCTGCGAGGACTTTGTGATAATCCGCCACCCCGCAGACGTCTTCCATCTGATCGGCATCGAGTCGCCCGGGCTCACGGCGGCGCCGGCTATCGCGGCGCACGTGTATTCTATGATATGAGCGAAGCAGAGGTGTCTGATACAGCATGCATTTCCGGAGCCTGACATCTGCCGGCGCCGCGGTTGTCGCGTCGTCGATACTCCTTTTCTGCGGCTGCGCGGCAGTCGACGAGATCGCCGTGCCGCTCGACGGTGCGTGGAAGGTCATGGGCGGCGACAGCGCGGAGTTCGCGCGGAAGGAGTTCGATGACGGCCCCTGGAACGATATCATCCTCCCCGGGAGCCTGGTGCGGCATGTTGCCGGCAGGAGCGGCACCGGGGTGGTCTGGGTGCGGAAGCACTTCAGGGGCAGGAGGGAGTGGACGGAGCGCGGCGCCGGACTCTCCCTCGGCATGGCGGGTAACGCGGACCAGGCCTTCGTCAACGGCGTGCTCGTCGGCTCCACCGGGGGATTCCCGCCGGACGACGCGGCGCTCTGGAACCGGCCGCGCCATTACCGCGTGCCGCCGGGAGTCGTGGCCGATGGTGACAACGTGATCGCCCTCCGGATATCCTGCGCGGTCTTCTGCCAGGCGCGCGGGCGTGCCACGGTGTCGGGTATCGGCGCCTGGGAAAGGGCGCGCGATGTGTCGTTCGTGCTCCAGGTACTCAACTACGCGGTGATCGCCGTCTGCGGCGCCATCGGCCTGGTCTTTTTCCTTATTTACGTGCGCCGGCCGGGCTGGGCCGAATACCGCTATTTTCTTCTCCAGCTTATCCCCGGCTTCTTCGTGGTCTACGAGATCTGCGCAGTGGTTCCCATCGTGAACGACACGCTCCTGCGCGTGAAGCTTTTGGGCTTCATGTGGACCGCGCTGGTGGTGCTGCACCTGGGGTTCCTGCACCGCCTCTACGGCCTGGCGCGGCGGAAGGTCGAGATCGCCCTCTGGACGCTGCTCGCCGTCAACACGGCGCTCCTGGCCTGGGCGCACGATATCGAACGGCACGGATGGGTGGCGGTCTGTATCATCCTCACCGTCACGCCCACGGCGCTCTACAATCTCACCGTGCATCTCGCGGCGCTGCGGCGGGGAAGCGTTCACGCGCGGATCCTCGTCGTCCCCGGGGCGGTCCTCTCGCTGGGGGCGGCGCATGACGGCATCGTCTACCTGTCGTGGGCGCTGGGCCGCGACATCGCGCTTTTTAGTTACCGTTTCGATTCGATCATCTTCGGCTACTCGGCGGCGATGATGTTCCTGGGCGCCGCGCTCATCCTGGTGCACCGGTTCATGAATGCGCTGGACGAGGCCGAGGACCTGAACCGGAACCTCGAGGCGCGCGTGGAAGAGCGCACCGCCGAGCTCACCCGGAGCATGAAGGAGCTCTCCACCATGGTGGACGCGGTGCACCTGGACCAGCGCGTGCGCGGGAAGGGGCGCCGGGCGATATCATCTGCGACGGAGGAGAAGGTAAAGAAGGCGGTGGTGTACATCCACGAGAACTATATGTTCGATATCTCGCGCGAGGGGCTAGCGTCGCTCGTGGGCCTCAACCACGACCACCTGGGCAAGGCCTTCCGCGCCTACACCGGGAAAAAGGTGCAGGACTACATCAACGAGCTCCGCGTGAAGAGCGCCGCAGTGTCGCTCCGGGAGACCGACAGGAAGATCATCGACATCGCGTTCGACTCCGGCTTCGAGAGCCTGCGCACGTTCAACCGCGCGTTCCGCTCGGTAATGGGGACGAGCCCGGCGCTCTACAGGAAAGCCGGCGGAAATCGTTGATAGTATATCACGCGGAGACGCGGAGGCGCGGAGAAGAGAAAAGGATAAAGGCAAAGGCAACCACAGAGACACAGAGGCACGGAGGGAAACGGCAACGGCTCAATCTCGGAACACGACAGGGTTCACGCGGAGACGCGGAGAAGGGAAAAGGATAAAGGCAAAGGCAACCACAGAGGCACAGAGGCACGGAGGGAAACGGCAATGGCTCAAGCTCGGAGCACGACAGGGTTCACGCGGAGGTGCGGAGGGGAAAGGCAAAGAGTCATGCACCCATTGAGCGAGGCAGGAAGCCGAGCGCATTGGCTGCACGCGAGGACGGGCAGGAAGCCCATCCGCAGCGTGCATGCGCAAACTTAATCGTCACCACAAACCAAGGCCCCGCGCCGTTTGAGCGGCAGCTTTTTTGCGCTACTTTTTGGGCTGCCTCCAAAAAGTAGCATTCCCATGATACGGCCCGTATCCCAAGCAGTGGGGAAGCTTCCCGGAAGCGGAAAAGATCTCACGGAAATTCCGTGGCGCACTTCTGCAGGCAGAGGTCGCGCGCCGCGTCGCACGTGATTATCTGTGCGGAATTGCCTTTCGCGTCGTTGACGCACTTCAGCCTCGCCTGGGCGCAGGCCTCGTTGCAGGCGATCCGCTTCGGGTTGATTGTCAGCGTTGAGCATGTGAGAAAAAGGGAGCAGCCCATCGCGAACACGCCCATGACTGTCGCGGTCTTCTTCATGGTGTCCTCCGTTAATATATTTTTTACAATGATGCGTCGTCTTGACGTCCGTTCCTTTTTCAGGGTATCAAGTGCCGCCCGCGTTGTCAATGATAATGCGGCGTCGCGACGATTATATTGTCTTGACAGCTTCTCCGCGGCGTGATATCGTTCTCGTATCAATCCATCTCCCGGAGGTCAATCATGGCGGTATCATATAAGCAGATAGGGCTGGTCAACAGCAGGGAGCTTTTCAAAAAGGCGATGGACGGAAAGTACGCCATCCCGGCCTACAACTTCAACAACATGGAACAGCTGCAGGCGATCATCCAGGCCTGCGTCGAGACGAAATCGCCGGTGATCCTCCAGGTCTCCAGCGGCGCGCGGAAGTACGCGAACCAGACGATGCTCCGCTACATGGCGGAGGGCGCCGTCCAGATGTCGAAGGAGATGGGATACGCCATCCCCATCGTCCTGCACCTGGACCACGGCGACACCTACGAGCTCTGCGTATCCTGCATCGAGACCGGTTTCTCGTCGGTGATGATAGACGGCTCGCACCATCCCTACGAGGAGAACGTCGCGCTGACGAAAAAAGTGGTGGAGTACGCGCATAAGTACGACGTCACCGTGGAAGGGGAGCTGGGCCAGCTCGCCGGGATAGAGGACGACGTCTCGGCGGAAAAATCCACCTATACCAGGCCCGAGGAGGTGGAGGACTTCGTGAAGAAGACCGGCGTCGATTCGCTCGCCATCTCCATAGGCACCTCGCACGGCGCAACGAAGTTCAAGCCGGAGCAGTGCACCCGCTCCGCGGAAGGCGTCCTTGTGCCGCCGCCGCTCCGCTTCGACATCCTGGAGGAGATCGAGAAGCGCATCCCCGGCTTCCCCATCGTCCTGCACGGCTCGTCGTCGGTGCCCATGGACGCGGTGAAGATCATCAACTCCCACGGCGGCAAGCTCAAGGACGCGGTGGGCATCCCCGAGGAGCAGCTCCGGAAGGCCGCGACCTCCGCGGTCTGCAAGATCAACATAGATTCCGACGGGCGGCTCTGGTTCACCGCGGCGGTGCGCGAGCTCTTCGCGAACAAGCCCGCGGAGTTCGACCCGCGCAAGTACCTGGGCCCCGCGCGCGAGAAGCTCGTGGAGATGTACAAGCACAAGAACATCCACGTCCTCGGCAGCGCCGGCAAGGCCTGATGGCGCAAGAGCTTCGGCCCGACACCTACGCCCGGCAGACGCTGGAGCGCTACACCGGCTCGGAGCTCCCGGAGTTCGGAGAGTATATCCTCCTGGTGAACTTCCCGCGCTACGTCGAGGACTTCGCGCGCATGCACGGCGTGCCCATCAGGTCCGGGCACTGGTCCGCCGCCCACGACAGGGCCGGCGGCGTCTCCATCATCAACT